>MVCT01000071.1 GCA_002049945.1 Candidatus Cloacimonas sp. 4484_140 | reverse complement strand
TCTATATCCGTTGCTTGTCCCTGCACTCCGCCAAGTGGCTGATGGATCATAATTCTTGAATTGGGCAGTGCTGAGCGTTTTCCATGAGCACCTGCTGCGAGAAGAAGAGCACCCATACTTGCAGCTTGTCCCATGCAAATTGTGCAAATATCCGGTTTGATATACTGCATGGTATCATAAATAGCAAGACCTGATGTAACTACGCCGCCGGGTGAATTGATATACATGTGTATGTCATTTTTCGGATTATCCGCTTCGAGATGGAGAAGTTGGGCAATAATGATGTTTGCCATGTCATCATTCATTACAGAACCCACAAATACAATACGATCCTTTAAAAGGCGGGAATAGATATCATATGCCCTTTCACCCTTTCCTGTCTGCTCAATGACCATTGGAATAAGTGTCATTTTTCCTCTTTCTTGCTTTCTTTTTTCTTGGATTCTTTTTGCTTTTTCGGCTTTTTGAAATCCACGGTTCTCTCAATATTTTTAATTATCTTATCACTTATGAGACTTTCTTTTATTTCTTCTTTATCGATCTGCTTCTTATAGAGTTCCTTGTACTTTTCCACGTCCATGCCCATTTTCTCGGCTGAACTCTTGATCTCATTTTCAATTTCTTCATCAGATACTTCCACTTTTTCAAGCTCTTTCAATCTATTCATTACATAATATATGCGAATTTCGTTTTCTGCATAACTTTTATAGATTTTTTTCATTGGGGCAAGTGTTTCTGCATTGAGATTTTTCTGCTGTTGAGTATATTTTTTCATCATATCTTCAGCATAATTATCTACAAAGGATTCGGGTACTTCAAAAGGATTTTTCTCAATTATTGTCTGTAGAATAAGTGATCTTATCTGGCTTTTATTTCTTTGTGAAACCTGCTCATCAAAATCTTTTTTAATTTCATCCTTCAGTGTTTTTAGAGAATCAAACTCCCCAACTTGTTTTGCGAAGTCATCATTCAGTTCAGGAAGTTCAACCTTCTTCACTTCGTTGACTTTGAGCACCATTTCCATTTTTTTAGACTTATCCTTTTCGTCCTGTGGACCAAGCTCGACAGTTGCAATGATCTCATTACCTTTTTCCGCACCGATAAGTGCTTCATCAAAAGCTTTACCATAAATTTCCTGCCCAATTTTATATGAGCTTTCTTCTTTTTTTGTAATGTCTTTTCCATCGAATTTCAGAGTAGTATAATTAATGACATCACCCTTTTCAGATGGGGTATCCTTATCTGAGATAGTTGCATAACTTTTCTGTAATCGAGAGAGTTCACCATCTATCATCTTCTTAGTTACTTTTTCAGGTTCGAATTCCACAGAAAAATTCTTGTATTCTTTCAATTCGATCTCTGGATTGACTTCAAAGATGAAGGATAATTCCATATCTTTTTCGGGCTCCCAGTCTGTATCTTCAAGAACACCCTGATTGATGGGATGAATATCCATTTTATCCAGTTCTTCCAATGCCTGCTTATAATATTTTGGCACAGTATCTTCAAAAAATCCCTGTTTTATCTGATCTTTGTACATTCTTTCAATCGTTTTCAGAGGAGCTCTCCCTTTACGAAATCCGGGGAGAGACACATACCGGCTGAATCCCTTGAGCGTAGTTTCATAATCCTTTTGAGCGACATCTTTTGGTACGGAGAAACTCATTTTTCTTTTTGTATCACTCAACTTTTCAATTTTTGGTTTCAATTCCATTCTATATTCCTTTTTACTTTATAAAATCTTGGTGCGAAAGAGGGGACTCGAACCCCTACAACCTCTCGGCCACTGGATTCTAAGTCCAGCGCGTCTACCAGTTCCGCCACTTTCGCACATATCTTTGATATAATATTGCATTGCACAACTATGTCAAATAACCTGGGTTATTCAAGGAACGAAATATTTGCTTTCAGCTTTTCTATTGTATTTTCAAGCTGTTCTTTTCTTTCTTTCTCTTGTTCAATGATCTGAGCAGGTGCATTATTTACAAAATTATCATTATTCAATTTGCCAACACATTTTATCAGACTGTTCTCGACTTTGGACAGCTTCTTCATAAGCCGTTCACGCTCTTCTTCAAGATCAATAATGCCTTCCAGCGGCATGTATATTTCGATGTCGTCAACAACAGTCGTAGCCGATTTCTCTGGCTTAACCGCATCGTCACCAATATAGATTTCATCGACTTTTGCCATGACTTTTATGTAATGACGGTTATTCTGCAATACTGCGCATCGCGCAGGAAGAACATCTTTTACGACGATCTCAACATGTTCAGATGGTGAGACATTCATGTCTTTTCGAATACTTCTAATCGCTGTGATCAGCTTAAAGATGAGCTGCATCCGCTCTGATTCTTTCAGATAGCTATCCTCATCTGCAGAAACTGGAAATTCAGAAAGCAAGATCGATTCCGCTGTTTCGTAAGGATAAAATTCCTTAATCCGCTGCCATATTTCTTCAGTAATAAAGGGCATGATCGGATGAAGCATTTTCAGAGATTCATCAAGAACTTTCAACATGAGATATTTCGCCATTCTCCTGGATGCCTGATCATCAGAATTATAGAATCTTCCCTTGATTATCTCAAGATACCAGGCGCAGTACTCATTCCAGAAAAATTCATACAACTGATGGGTTACATCGAGGAAACGATACTCCTCGTATGCACTATTAACAGCTTTTTTGACTTCATTCAATCTATGAAGTATCCATTTATCCGTGAGCTCGATCAGCTCTTCAGATTCATCCGGCAATCCATCGATCTCTGCAGCATTTGTGAGTGCAAATCGAGCAGCATTCCAGATTTTATTCGCAAAGTTTCTGCCGGTTTCAATCAGTGCATCAGTATACATTACATCATTTCCCTTAGGAGTATTGAAGACCATGCTGAACCTGAGTGCATCAGTGCCGTATTTTTCTATGACGTCAATCGGGTCTGGAGAATTACCAAGGGATTTGCTCATTTTGACACCGTTCTCATCGAGAACTAGACCATGAAGATAAACCGATTTAAAGGGAATTTCTTCCGTCATTTCCATGCCACCCATGATCATACGTGCAACCCAGAAAAAAAGAATATCATAACCTGTGACAAGCAGATCAGTTGGATAGAAATATTTTAGTTCAGGAGTTTTTTGGGGCCAACCAAGAGCTGAAAAGGGCCATAACCATGACGAGAACCAGGTGTCCAGAACATCAGGATCCTGATGGATATGAGTGCTTTGACACTTTGGACACGCTTCCGGTTTTTCTTTTGCGACTATGATCTCACTGCAGTCATCACAATAATAGACAGGTATCCTATGCCCCCACCATATTTGACGGGAAATACACCAATCACGAATATTTTCCAGCCAGTTGAAAAAGACCTTTTTATATCGTGGCGGATGGATTGTAATCTTTCCTTCTTCGATAACCTGCATCGCCTTTTCCGCAAGGGGTTTCATCTTAACGAACCATTGGTTTGAAAGATAGGGCTCAATAACTATTTTACATCTGTAACAATGCCCAACACTATGCTGATAATCTTCGATCTTAACGAGCAATTTTTTTTCTTTCAGGTCCATAATGACCTTTTCACGGCATTCAAATCTATCCATACCTGCATACTCAGCACCGGCATTTTCATTCATTATACCATTCTCATTAATAATCGTGATCTTCGGTAAATCATGACGCATAGCCATTTCAAAGTCATTAGGATCATGAGCTGGAGTAACCTTAACGCAGCCGGTTCCGAACTCTTTATCGACAAATTCATCAGCAATAATTGGAATTTCCCTATTAACAAGCGGAAGAAGAATTGTCTCTCCTATTAACTCGGCATAGCGTGGATCATTTGGATTGACAGCAACTGCGGTATCTCCGAGCATAGTTTCGGGACGTGTTGTGGCAACGGTGATAAATTCGTGTTTTCTATCTTTAAGAGGATATTTTATATACCAAAGATGGGATGCCTTGTCTTCGTGCTCAACTTCGACATCAGAAAGGGCTGTGTTGCATCGTGGACACCAGTTTATAATATATTCCCCGCGATAGATAAGACCTTTTTTATAAAGTGAAATAAACGCTTCATTAACTGCATTGGAGAGTCCTTCATCCATAGTGAAACGCTCTCGCCGCCAGTCGCAGCTCGCACCAAGACGCCTAAGTTGATCGAGAATGCGACCGCCTTTTGTTTTTCTCCATTCCCAGATAAGTTCGATCAGTTGCTCTCGTCCAAGATCATGACGATTTTTGCCTTGTTTTTCAAGATCGCGCTCAACAACATTTTGCGTAGCGATTCCTGCATGATCTGTTCCCGGAAGCCAGAGGGTCTCAAAACCCTGCAACTTTTTGAAGCGTATCATTATATCCTGAAGTGTATTATTAAGTACATGACCCATGTGCAGAATATCTGTTACATTTGGAGGAGGAATTACAATGGTGTAGGGCTTTTTCTGAGGATTAACTTTAGCATGAAAAAGCTCTTTGTCAAGCCAGAATTTATACCATTTATTCTCAATCAAATGAGGATCATATACTTTTTCCATTTCTTTCATGGTTGCTCCTTTGATATTCAGCGATGAAAATCGGTTAGAAGACCGATTTTTAACAGTGCTATATGCTGTCAAGTTTTGTCCATTGGGTTACGTACTTCTTATATATACTAAAAAAGAGCAGTGCATGACTGCTCTCTGTCAGGAATCGGTAACTCAAATGAGTATCAAATCCCTAACAGATAATCTATATCCACTTCGTCGACGGTTTCCTTGCGTAGCTCTTCCAATATCTGTTTGAATATCTGGCGTACACGCTCGCGGGAAAGCCCGAGTTCACGTGCGATCTGTGCAAAGTTCTTTCCCTTATCATCATCGCCAAAACCGAAATATTCCTCGATAATACGCGCATCTCTTGTGTTAAGGGTCTTGATCTTTTTATTGATCTTATCATGTAGCTTCTTTCTGTAATATATCTTTTTAGGATCGCTGACATCTTCATGATAAGAGGGCGCAGTGACTTTTTTCGCAGCCATTCGTGAGAGAGCATCAGATTCTCCATACATATTTTCAAGTGGAACAATATCCGTAGTCGTATTCATCAGCTCAAGTGCTTTTTCTTCTTTGACATCAACCTGTTTTGCAATTTCTTCTACAGTAGCTTCCTCACCACTTTTTGCCCGATGCTTTCTTCGTGCGTCCCGGATCTTGCTTATGGTCGTTATGGTCTTTGCAGGAATTCGTATTAGCCGGTTTTTCTCATAAATGGCATACTGAATTGACTGCTGTATCCACCATACCGCATACGTGATGAGTTTGGTTTCCCTGCTCAGATCAAACCGTTTAATTGCTTTTATCAGACCAAGATTACCTTCACTAATGAGTTCGGATAAGCTCAGTCCTTTTCCCTGGAATTTGCTCGCAACTTTGACCACGAATTTGAGATTACTTTCGATGAGTTTATTCATTGCCTTCTCATCTCCAGACTGAGCTTTTGTAACCAGCTCGCGCTCTTCTTCGCGGCTCAGTGTGGGGAAATCTGCAATATCGGATAGATATTTTTGCAATCCCCTGTCCTCAGCAGGATTCATCGGAATAATTTTTGCTGCCAAAATTCTTTAGTTTAGTTGAATGGAACTACCAATTAACGTCTTTGATCTTAATCCTGTTCCCTTTTTTCAAGATATCTATTTATTGAACTTTTATCGCAACATAATGATAGAACTGAGGAGGAGTCAACACATAGAGAAGCATAGAATCAGTGTCATCATCCTTCATTTTTTCAACAGCTTTGAAATAATCTTTCGTGCTCTCTATCTCCTCATCTCCGAGTTCGAGAATAATATCGCCAACATTGAGATTGGAATCATAGGCGGGAGAACTGATGTCGATCTTAGAGACTATCACACCTTTGTCAATATTCAAGTTGAACT
This sequence comes from Candidatus Cloacimonas sp. 4484_140, assembly GCA_002049945.1. Classification (GTDB taxonomy): domain Bacteria; phylum Cloacimonadota; class Cloacimonadia; order JGIOTU-2; family JGIOTU-2; genus Celaenobacter. Next base: position 804 of record MVCT01000071.1, on the reverse strand, counting down.
GCCTGGCAAAATCAGAGTCCAAGCTCTTTACTTCAATACCGAGCCAGGATCTTTCATCATCTGTGGATTGAGGTTTTGATGCAACACTGGATTCAGGAAAGGATTCCAGTTTTGCAGTTTTAGTAAGCTCTTTTCCATCACGTATGATCTTCATTGAGATCTTATCACCAACCTGCTTGTTTGCAACCATTAATCTGAATTTATTTAAATTTTTCACGGGTTCGTCATCAAATTCGATAATAACATCACGTTTTTTCAATCCGGCTTTTTCGGCTGGAGTATTACTTTCGACCTTGCCGATCAGCACGCCTTCAAGATTCGGCAGATCAAGACTTTTCTGCAAAGCGGGAGTAATTTTCTGAGGAAGAATACCGAGATATGCTCTTTCTACAAATCCTTTATCAATAAGATCATCGATCAGCGCTTTTACAATGTTTATGGGAATTGCGAAACCAATGCCTATGTTCCCGCCACTCACAGATGATATCGCTGCATTGATACCGATCACATTTCCGTGAATATCCACAAGCGGTCCGCCGCTATTTCCGGGATTGATCGCAGCATCGGTTTGGATGTAATCCTGATAAACCGGAGAATCTGCACCAAAATTGAGATTCGCTCGACCTTTTGCGCTCACCACGCCTGTCGTCACTGTACCCCTAAGATTTTCTGAAAATGGATTTCCAATTGCAATGACCCAGTCCCCCACTTCGATCCAATCTGAATCTCCAAGAGGAGCTATGGAAATATCAGCATCTTTATCAACAACAATTCTGATCACAGCAATGTCTGTTTTATCATCCA
>MVCT01000070.1 GCA_002049945.1 Candidatus Cloacimonas sp. 4484_140 | reverse complement strand
CCATAAATAACCGTATTGCCTGTTTTTGCGGTAATCCTTGAGACGATCTCGCCTTGATCAAAGATCTCAACAAAATTAATATCTTCAGGAAGGGTTGTAAGAATTTTCTCAAGCTCGCTTTTGACGATTTTAGACACTTCCAACGTATTTGCACCCGACTCTTTGCTTATCCAAAGCATGACAGTGGGCTTGCCATTAGTGCGGATATCATATCGGACCTCTTTAAAACCATCCTCAACCCTGGCAATATCTTTCACGTAAATAACTTTACCGCTTTTGCTGACACTTATAGGGGTATTAGCGATCTCTTCTGTGGATTTGAATTGCCCTAAAGAGCGGATCATGTATTCATCAATTCCTTCATTGACATAGCCGGCACTCATATTGAGATTTTGTGCTCCCACCACATGCACCACATCATCAATAGAAATACCATTCTGTTCCAATTTTACTTTGTCGATAATAATCTGTTTCTGGGGTTCGTCTCCCCCCATCATCATGATGGATGCGACCCCATCGAGGTGTTTAAGCTTCGGTTCAATCTCATCTTCGAGTATCTTTTTTAACTGGAACGTGTTTTCCATACCTGTCACGCCGTAGTATATAACAGGCATTTCAGCGAGATTGAATTTAACTACCATCGGACGATTTGCGTCATCAGGTAGATAATCAAGACTAATATCAATAGCATCCCGCAGGTCTTGAGCAGCGAAATCAAGATTCGTGCCCCACACGAACTCAACAAGAATAAGCGATATGTTCTCCATACTTTCGGATTTCAAGTTTTTGATATTCTTCACGCCTGCAATGGCAGTTTCCAGTGGCTTTGTGACCACTTCCTCCACATCCTGTGATGATGAACCCGGATAATAGGTCACGATAGAAATAGTAGGATAGTCAAGGTCGGGAAGCATCTCGAATCCAAGCATCGAAAAAGCGACCAATCCGAGTATGACTACAAGTACTGTGAGCATAGTGACGGTTACTCGTCTGTTAACTGAAAATTCCGGTAATTTCATGATTTTTTCTCCTTGTACTTGCAGAACATTACTGATTCCTTATGACTACTTCAGTATTATCAGCCAAACCGATCGCTCCGTTAATAATCACAAGGTCTCCTCCGTGAAGTCCTGAGATTACTTCTATTTCCTTTTCATTTGAAAGACCCGTCTCAATATTTTTCTTTGATGCGACTGAATTTTTTACAACAACCACAATGCCGTCATCGATCAGTGCTTCTTTTGGGATTACAGGGGTATTATGTGAAACCCGTATAACAATATTGGTTACTGCATATTGATTTGGTTTAAGAATATGATCTTTGTTTGAAATGGTGATCTCGCACGGAAAAGTGCCGGACATCATATCAGCTTCGGGAGATACAAAAGATACTGTTCCTACAAATGCTTTTCCTGGTTCGCTATCTACAAAGATGTACGCCTTTTGTCCCTTTTTGACTTTGTTAATATCAACATCCGAGATATTCAGGTTCATTTTCAGTTTATCGAGGTTTACGATTCGGAAAAGTGCAGGATCGCCGTAAGCGGTTGGAAGCATTGCGGAAAAAGATTCTCCTTCCTCCTTGGTTCTAAGAGTAACAATACCATCAAATGGAGCTACAATTTGAGTGTTGTTTTTTATAAATTCATAAGCAGATTGGGCAGTTTTATAAGCGGACTCGACCTGGTCAAAGGTTTGCTTGTCAACCGAGCCGGAATTTTTTAGTGTCTTCATACGCTCGTAGCTTTTGTTGGCAACATCAAATTGTGCCTCTGCCTGTTTGAGCTGAGTGTTGTCCATCACTGCGAGCAGTTGTCCTTTTGTGACGACATCTCCTTCTTCAACCATAAGATTTTTGATCTTCATGCTGAGTTCCGGTCCGATGAAAGCGGCTTTTGCGGCTTCAAGTGTGCCGGAGTAAGTAACAGTTTTTTCAATATCTTTTATTTCAACTTCTGTAACTTCGACGTAATTTTTACCCGCAGCAATAGTTTCAAGCTCAGATTCCTGTTTTTGCGAGCAGGCGCTTAAAGATAATATTATCAGTGTAATTATCAGGAGTATTGTTTTAAGTTTCATGTTTTCCTCTCATTTATTTGTTTGTATATTTTTCTAACGTATATTTTGCAAGCACAAAATCATAGTATGATGTTTGAAGGTTTAGCTCGCTGCCAAAAAGCATGATCTCTGCATCCATCAGTTCTGTGTTTGTGACCATTCCCTGATCGAAAAGGTTATTGACAATACTATAATTTTCCTTTGCATTCTCATAAGCGAGTTTGCCGCTTATTACCCTTTTTGCTTTTGTGATCAAGTTATAGACACTGTTTTCTGCTGCCATCAGGATCTTTTCACGCGCATCTTCGAGTTGAAGTTGAACGCTTTTATATTCAAAATTACTTTTTTTAAGATTCGTTATATTTGTACCGAAATGAAAGATCGGCACAGAAAAGACCGCTGCAATATTCCAGCTTTTTGCTCCGTCAAAATTGAGCTTATCATCCTGATCAAAGGTTCTGGTATATTGCAGATTTAGTGAAGGAAGAAAATTGCTGACCGCCAATTTCTGAGCAGTTTTTGCAATTCTTTCAGACAGCGCTAAACTTTTCAGGTCAGGATTTTCAGCTTTCACAACCGAGAGAACATAACTAAGTGTATCAAATTTTGTTACTTCAGAAATTGAGTGCAAAAGCATGATCTCGTTATCATAGGAAGCGAGATCAATTCTGTCAGGCATTGCAACTTCTGAAAGAGAAACAAGCCCGAGAATATTGAACCAATAAGTTTTGAGTACCGATAACCCATTCTTTAGCTCTTCCAAAGTGATCTTGTCATTTTCGACTTTTACTTCCCATTGCAGCACATCGGATTTCTTAACCACTCCAACATCGAACTTCTCATAAACTTTTTTAAGCTGCGCCTGACTTGATGCAAGACTTTTTTTCGCGATATTTATCATATCCTGAATTTTCAAAATATTGAGATACGAGTCTGCAACATTATATTCCAGATCGTTCTGGGAACTCGCCAGATTCTGAAGCGCCTGTTGTGTGCTCAATTGTGCGATCTGGTGACCGAGAAATAATTTTCCGCCATTAAAGATCGGCTGCTGGATGGTCAGGTCGGTCATGTACGTTGTTTTATAAATTCCGCCGGTCATCATGCCTGCTGAAATTGGAACATAATCACTGGTTGGAATACCAAGAGCATTAAAAACTGGAAGCTGCATGATCGCGTTTGCTTCCTCATAGGTGTCATTATCAATACGAACAGCTGTTGCATTGAGGTTGATCTTGGGGAGGAAGTTGGTTATAGCATTCTTTTCATTCCACTTGTATTGCTGATACGTGTACTTTTGTGCAATGAAACTTTTATTGTTTTGGACTGCGGTTGATATCGCCTTATCCAAAGATAATGCACAAAGGTGTGCGGAAATTAGAATTACTGAAATAAAAACGAAGAAAATTTTTCGTTTTGTGAATATCTTATGCATATATATCTCCTAAATTATTTACCACGAAAGACACCCCGATACAGTTTACCCCGTTGAATTATTTTATTTAACTGGGGTCATTCTTCCTTACGGGGCAGGCGAAAAGCACGAAAATATAACTAGGGACAAGTCAAACGTACACTCGTTCCCAAGCCCCTGCCTGGGAACGCAATAATAAGCCAGACCCTGTTTAGAAAACAAAACTATAAAATTCTTAATTCTCAAAATTTGTTTCATATTACGTTAATTAAGTGAATTTTGTGGTTCATTATTTTTCTCTTTATAACATATATTTATGGTTTCATACCCTGAAAGGCCAGATCAATCATTTCATCTATGTTTTCAAATAGTTTTTCTTTATCCATTTCCGGTTCGAAAAGATACATCATCATTTGAGCCATCATAATAGAATAGAAAATTTTTGTTGCGTTAAATGTATTCATCGCAGGGTCTATCATGTTCGCTTTTTGAAGACGTTCCAGCAAATATTGAAAAGCTTTCATAGGTTCGAGGTCCAGTATCATACCTTTTTTTATGTCTATATTAGTAGAGAATGTTGCAATGAATATTTCTTTCAGACTTTCCTTGTTAACAAGCAGGGGAATGCTAAAAATCTTTTTTACAAGCGACCTGATGATTTCTTTCGCACTTTTATCTTGCAGATTTACATCGTTGAAGAGGGTATTAGTCTCTGTGATAGTGATTTCAATTTCCTCATGCATGATATCAAGAAGCAGGTAATTCTTTGAAGGAAAATAATTGTATAATGTGCCAACAGCAAGGTTTGCATTATTAGCAATATCCTGCATCGAAGTTTTCGAAAAACCTTTTTCATTAAAAAGATCGACTGCCGTAGAAAAGATTCGGTCTTTCCTTTCTGATTTCTTTTTTTCTCTTAATCCAGTCATATATTCTCCACAAAATGAATAGATTCAAAAATGAATTGGTTCAACTTAACGGGGCTTGCATTTTCTTTGTCAAATTTATTATACATTTTTTGCATTTAATAAAAAAAATAATTTGACAGCATTTATGATTTTTTAGTAAACATTGAACAACATTGATAAAAAAATCAAGAGGAGATGCTATGGAAGAAAAAGAAGCTAAGGTTTTCAAGTTCAAGGATATCTTTAAAGCGTGGAATCATTCATTTCGGTTTCATCGTTTGATGATATCAGGTGTGGCGTACATACTTATGGGGATTATTGCCTACTTCCTCATTTTCGGTACATTTATCAAACCGATGGCAATGTTCGGGATAAGAGATAGTATCCTAATCGCACAGAACCTGGTTTCGGTAAAATCAATTATTGGGATTATTCTCATTGCCTTTATCATGTTCATTGCAAGAATGTGTATTGCGTTTTCAATCCGCACAGAAGTAGTCGATGATGAAATATTTGTGGGCTGGAAAGATGTGTTTAAATTCTTAGTAAAGAATATTAAAACCTTTGTGTTTTATGTATTAGGATGGATCCTGCTCTTTGTGCTGATTGCCCTGGGTTATCTTTTCTTCTATGTGATAGGAATGATACCTTTTGTAGGTTCGTTGTGGCTTTCGATCATTTATTTGATCCCTTTTGCAATCTCAATATTCGCAGTACTGGCTCTTGTCATTCTTTGTTTCGCTTGCACTTATGGAGCAGTCATCGTTGGCGTGGAGCAGGAATCTGCAATGGACAGTATCATCAGCTTATTCCATCTCATTAAAGATCATGGCGTGTATATCATTGCCACCCATGTACTGTCTTGGATTGTCGGATGTATTGCGTTTTGCTTTGTTTTTGTAGTTGTTCAGGGAGCAGTGGCACTTACAAGCTGGGGTGCTCATCTTATTATGGGACAGGAATTTGCAAAGATAACTATTCCGAAATTCTTTGGATTCCTTGTACTTCTTTTCCCTGGTTTGAATATGGGATTCGGAATCGCAGGATACTACCTGATACCCGGCTTCATAATTAGTATATTCCTTATCTTCATCGCTGCAATACTCTATTCCTATTTCTTCAATTATATGACTGCTGCCCAAACCTTCATTTATCTTTCCTCACAGGATAAATTCTATCCAAAGAAAAAAGATGATGATGTAGATGATACGAAAGATGAAGAAGAGGAAAAGGAAGAAGAGGCAGTCGAGGAAGAAGTTGATGTTGAGATCGACGTAGAAAAAAAAGAGGAAGAATAGGAACTCATGGTACATTATACGGAATTAGGATTTAAAAATACACGTGAGATGTTTAAAAAGGCGATGGATGGCAAATATGCCATCCCCGCCTATAATTTTAACAATATGGAACAGCTTCAGGCGATCATTACTGCGTGTGTGAATACTGCTTCACCAGTGATTTTACAGATTTCTAAAGGTGCCAGGAACTATGCAAATGAAACACTGCTGCGATATATGGGGCAGGGTGCGATGGAGATGATGAAGCAAATGGGCAAAGAAGTTCCTGTAGCTATGCACCTTGACCATGGCGATAGCTATGAACTCTGTGTGAGCTGCATCGAGTATGGTTTTTCATCTGTCATGATAGATGGTTCTGCACTTCCATATGAAGAGAATATCGCACTTACTAAAAAAGTTGTAGATTATGCTCATCAGCACGATGTATCCGTTGAAGGAGAATTGGGCGTACTTGCAGGTATAGAAGATGATGTCTCTTCAGAAGTATCTCACTATACAGATCCTGATGATGTGGAAGATTTCGTGAACAGAACCGGCGTTGATTCTCTGGCTATTTCTATCGGCACGTCTCATGGTGCTTATAAATTCAAAGTAGGTCCGGGTGAGAAAATTCCACCTTTGCGTTTTGATATTCTTGAAGAAATTGAGCATCGAATTCCCGGATTTCCTATTGTGCTTCATGGTTCTTCCTCTGTTATGCCAAAATATATTAATATCATAAATGAATATGGTGGCGATATGCACGGTGCAGCAGGAGTTCCTGAAGATCAGCTTAGAAAAGCAACGAAATCCGCAGTCTGTAAGATAAATATCGACTCTGACGGAAGACTCGCAATGACAGCTATTATACGTGAATTCCTTGCAAAGAATCCTTCCGCTTTCGACCCAAGACAATACCTTGGACCCGCAAGAACAGAGCTGATTGCCATGTATGAGCACAAGAATAAGAACGTGCTTGGTTCAGCAGGAAAAGCATAATAACGTAAAACTTGACATCATGTGTATAATGTTAGAGATAAAACTTAAATACTGTATGTAAACTTGAAATGTGATAATGTAGCAAAGCT
>MVCT01000069.1 GCA_002049945.1 Candidatus Cloacimonas sp. 4484_140 | reverse complement strand
AGCAGCAAATATTGCTGTTGAAAAGGCACTTAAGAGTGTGTATCCTGAGAATTTGAAGCCGGGTAAATATACAGTTATTATGGAGCCGGCAGCCGTGGCAGAATTTGTACTTTTCCTTCTATGGAAGGGGTTTAACGGCATGGATTATCTTGAGGGAACAACCTTCCTGAAAGACGGATTGAATAAAAAAATATTCTCTGAAAATCTCAATATTTTTGAAGATCCTTATAATCCAATCATCGGTTCTCAGCCCTTTGATTTTGAAGGAATGCCGGTAAAACCCATGACGCTTGTTGAGAAAGGTATTCCGAGGGCTTTTGCAACCAACCGATGGATCGCCAAGCAAGCAGGTGTTGATAATAACGGACATGCAATTCCATTACCCACGCAGGCAGCGTATCCTTTTGCACTCAGGTTTGAAACCGGAAAAAGTTCAGTTGAAAGAATGATAAAAAATACTGAAAATGGAGTTCTGGTCACTCATTTCCATTACTCCAATATTATTGATCCAATTTCATTGCTTATTACAGGTATGACGCGTGACGGATTTTTTAAAGTAGAGAACGGCAAAATAACAAAGCCACTGAAAAATATGCGCTATAATGATAGTGTCATTAACATTTTCTCAAACATCGAAGAGATAGGAGATACTGCTGAGATCGCAAGTGCTTTCTTTGGTGGAGGTTTCCTTGTTCCTGCAATGAAGATCAATAACTTTAATTTCTCAAGCGGAACTGAATTTTAATTCTGAACCTTGCGAACGGTTGCCGCAGGCATCCTTCGCAATGGTTCGAAAAAAATCAACCACCAGTCTCCGTTACACTACGCCTTGGCAGGCAGAGAGCACAGAGGAAACAGAAAGAATCTAAAATTAATATAACTCTACAACTCTCTTCCTCATTACAATTTCACATCTATACATAAATACTGGATTCCCTCTTGCGAGGGAATGACACTGTAGAGAAGAAAACAGTCTTGATAATTTCAAGACAACTTGTTGGCAAATTATATTTTTAAAGTGCCTAATTTTAAACCACGCTCTTTTACCGGGGCTTTATAAAATAGTTTAATTTTATTTTATTTTGAGTACTCATAGTACCCCAATTCATATAAATATAAACCGAGTCAGGTTATTTTTTCAAAAACAAAAAGGGCACTCGAAGGTGCCCTTTAATATTTTATACTAATCTGAATTAATCTTCAATCGCTTCGACATTTGCTCGAGGTACAGTAACCTCAATTCCATCTTCCATTTTCGCTTTGAGTACCCGTACTTTTGTTTCGGATTCAACAACAACAAGCTCTTCCGGAAGTGCTGTTACTTTGCAGATTTCTCCAAAATGAGGTTCTCTGATAATTCGTATAGTGCTTCCTATTTTCAATCCGTGTATCTGCTTCTTCCCTGCTTTGAGCTCTTCCTCTTTAAATGGAATCGGGATTATAATCTCAGGTCTCATCACGCCGGCTCGGATTTGTGTTTTACCGTGCATAGAAGCTTTATAGCCCTCAAATTCCTTTAATATTTCAAAGGTTTTTGTAGCCATTTTAATCGGTCCGAAACCTTCTGTGAGAACAATTGTCAAACCGATCTCTTCATGTCCGGTAATTGCAACACCGATATCATAACCTAGCAAATTCTTAAGATCCTGGTCGTCGATACCACCCACGACAATACCTTTTGCATTGACCTGTATTGCTTTTTTGATCGCCTGTGAACGTACAATAGTACCACCAACAATGATCTTATCTTTGCATGAATTATCTATCTGCTCAGGCATTAGTTCAGCATCGGGAGCATTAACAATTACTTTTATTTCACCGGTTATCTCACCGCCAATACCGAAAATTCCCTGAATGTATGCAGATTTATTTTCGATCTCCACTCCTTCATTTTCATAAACTTTGCTGACCACACCGTCAATAAAAGCTTTCACGGTTATTGGAACCGGTGGTTCACGGAGAAGAACCTGTCCTGTAATGCTTGAGATATTCTCGACAGTGCCGGTTATTGGTGATTTAACAGTATTCTTGAACATACCGAAGAAGCTTTGGTTCATTGCAAGCGTCTCATCCTTTTTGATCTTTTCGCCTTCTTTTTTCAGCATTTTAGACAGTACATCGGAAGGTGGAAGACCGAGTTTGTTTCCTATATTAATTGGTATAACGTCACCCGGCAATTCGGTTTTTGCGACATTGTCATCTGCGGTGACCTTATCTCCTACTTTTACGACAACATCACCTTTGAGAGGAAGAATCCTGTCTTTTCTCAGTATGATGCTTTTTGTTATTGTTAATCCTGGAGTATATGCTTGTGCCATGTGAACCTCCTATGATAACCAATTTTCGGGATAGACTTCCAGAGCCATCATCCACTTTTTTAACGATTTTACGCGTGCTGCATTATCTTCCGGAATATGAGCAGTCATTGTTTCTTTGTTCAGTTTCTCGTCGAAATAAGGTACTCTTCCACGTGTATCAATAACAATACCAACAACTCCGCCGGAGATCATGGTTTCAATTTCATTATTCTTACCCATGCCAAGATCGAGTCCGCTCATCGGTTTCAAAGTCGCTTTTGCTTTCTCGTCAACACCAAGATTCAGTTTGACCATCTCTCCAAATGGTATATTCTCTTCGAATATCTCTCCGTTTGGCAATTCGATCTTTGCACTAAGTGCAGTTTTGCCTTCTTTATATTTTCCTTTTGGTGCAATACATGTTCCAAGATGAATCAGACAGTCTTTTTCAAACACTTCTGCTGCTGCCTTTTCGCTGATCGTTGACAGGACGCCAAGCTGAGGCATCATGAATATGCTATCAACAGCAAAGCGTGTGATACCTTCAGGAAGGAATGCATCGATCAGCATCATTGCCACCTGATTTCTGCGAGGAGCATGAGAAAGTACACCACTGCAATCGCTTGTTCAAGTATTAATTCTTCAGCAAGGAAAGGGATCGTAGTAGGTCTGATCATCTTATTTTTGATCATATTTCGCAGTTGATTTTCCGGAATATCAAAAGGAACCCAGCGCAAAATATTCTTTATACCTGTCGAAGCAAGCACATTGGAAATACTGTAACTCATTCCCAGGTTTGCACTTACTGTCCTATTGAAGACTTGATCTTTTGTGAATACCGAGAATATGTCGGTTGTTGCTCCGCCGATATCCACACCCACAACTTCGATATTGTCAAGTCGTGCAATGGTCTTCATAATATTTCCGACAGCTCCGGGTGTAGGCATGATGGGTACTTCTTTAAGTTTGCCATCTTCGGTTTTTGCTACAGTCCAGGACATCAGTTTCTTATATCCTGGTGCTTGAGCCATCACATGTTCCATAAAGAGATCGTGGATTTTATCTCGTGCTGGTCCAAGATTTTCTCTTTCAAGCACAGGACGAATATTGTCAGTAATAATAAGATCAACTTTATTGCCCAGTGTTTTTTTCACTGCTTCACGAGCATCTTTATTACCCGCATAAATGACAGGTAACTTATATTCTGAGCCGAGGCGTGGTTTTGGGTCTGCTGCTGCAATGATCTCTGCCAGCTCGACTACATGTTTTGTAGTTCCCCCATCGATTCCTCCGGACAGAAGTATCATGTCGGGTCGGAGATGGCGTATTCTTTCGATCCTTTGATGTGGAAGACGTTTGTCATTACTTGCAAGCACGTCCATCACAATAGCACCTGCACCGAGAGCAGCTCGCTCTGCACTTTCACCGGTCATGCTTTTTACCACACCTGCAACCATCATTTGAAGTCCACCGCCGGCGCTACTGGTTGACACATAAGCATCAACACCTTTTTCGTCGTTCTGAGGTACTTCGATCGTTTCATCCTTGATGATAGACCTGTCTTTTTCTCCTCGAATATGTACGAGATCTTCAACCTCTTCAACAGCATTCAACACACCTTTTGTTACATCATCGAATGGTGCTTCCACTGTTGTAGGAGCTTCACCTCGCACGACCAGACGATACTCATCTTCAACCTTTTTAATTAATATGGCTTTCGTCGTTGTACTACCACAGTCAGTAGCCAATATTGAACGTAGCTCTTTTGCCATATTTCCTCCGATTTATTTCAATTTATTTTTTAATTCTTTTTTCTTTCTCTTCAATTCTTTTGCCTTTTTCTTTTCGGCTTTCAGCTTTTTATGAAACTCAGCATCTTTTTCGTCAATTTTGTTAACAAGATATTTCACATTATCTCTATCTTCAAGAGAACATGCAAACTTTTGATATTCTTCCGGCTTAAAGATCAGTTCCGCAAAAGGAGCGATCATATAAAGGATCTGGCTTGCAATAAAGTTCAGGGGCTTGAGTGATTCAATCAGCAGAATCGCAGCAGAACCCATTCTTCTTTCTGCAATGAACTTAGCAGTCCTGTCCATTAATTCATGAGCATCATCTTTAGAAACTTCTACAATTACATCCATATTATCACGCTCTCGCCAATGTGCATACGTAAATATGCTTCGCAAGATTCTCCTTCAATAAAAGTGCGATTGATTTCATTGTTGAGCCAGTTGTCAAAACATCGTCAACTAATAATAAAGATTTATTTTTAATAATACCAAATTTTTTTACCTGAAACGCATTAGCAACATTTTTTTCGCGTTCGTGCTTTTTCAGCTTTGTTTGTGTCTGTGTAAATTTCTTTCTTTTCACCACATTTTTTAGAATTGGGATATTCAATTTCACCGATAGAGCTCTCGCAATTATTTCAGATTGATTGAATCCACGAAATCTTTTCTTTGTTTTATGAAGTGGCACAGGAAGAATGTAGTCAATGCTTGAATAGAATGGATATTTTGAAATCCTGTCAGCAAGAGAATTTCCCAAAAATGTGCCGATTCTCTTGAATTCATTATATTTGAAATGATGGATCATTCTTTGCAATGGAAGGTTGAAAGTATATGCACTCACAACTTCGTCAAAAGGATATTCCTGTTTGCATTCTTCGCAGATCAAGCCCTCTTTTGTCTCCCTATTGCAAAAGATGCATGAATTTTCTTTTATGTAAGAAAGCTCGTCAGCACACTTTTCACAAAGAACTAACTCCTTATCAATGCGTTTGTTACAGGAGAAACATTGAGAAGGAAAGAATAAATCCAATAGAGATTTCAGCACGTTCATTTCTCGATGAATTCCATAATTGAAAGAAAGATGTTTTGTCCGTCTTTTGAGCCGCAGATAGGATCAGAGCTCCGTTCAGGATGTGGCATCATGCCGAGTACATTGCCTTGTTTATTCACAATACCTGCGATGTTAAGCATGGAGCCGTTTGGATTTGTGATGTCATCGATATGCCCTTCTTTATCACAGTATTGAAAAACAATCTGCTGATCATCCTGCAGTGATTTCAATCCATCTTCATCAATAAAAAAATTCCCTTCATTATGAGCGATTGGTATATCAAGAACCTGATTTTTTTCGATTATGTGTGTATAAGGAGTTTTATTATTCACTACTTTTACATATTGATGCTTACAGATGAAAAGCAATGACTTATTTTGCAAGAGTGTACCGGGGAGCAGCTTGGTTTCAGTAAGCACCTGAAATCCATTGCAGATGCCAAGCACCAATCCGCCTTTGTTGGCAAAAGCAATTACTTCTTTCATAATAGGACTAAATTTTGCGATCGCTCCCGCTCGAAGGTAATCTCCATAAGAAAATCCTCCAGGTATGATGACACAATCGGGATACTTCAAAGAAGTGTCTTTATGCCATACATATTCCACCTCAGCTCCCATAAGATTTTTAGTTACAAAATAAGCATCATAATCGCAGTTTGAGCCTGGAAATATTATTATGTTATACTTCATGTTTTTTTTCTAATCTCCTGCATGGCAACTGATTACATTATTCGTCATGAATTTTGTAATAATAGGTTTCAATATTTGGATTTGCCAGAACTTTATCACATATTTCTTCTATTTCCTGTTTGATATCAGCATCGTCTTTTGCATCGAGAGTAACTTCGAACATTTTGCTTGCACGAACTTCAGTAACGTTTTTATAACCAAGAGTGTGCAGCGCATTCATGATAACTTTACCCTGCGGATCGAGTACTTGAGGTTTTAGTGTAACGTATATTGTTGCTTTTTGCACATTTACTCCTACATATAATTCTTTTTAACCATCCGACTACGCTGCGCTCCGTCGTGACAGGCGAAAGGCGCGAAAATGGAGTTTAAGGAAATTATACCATAAAAATTCATTTTAATAATTTCGTTTATTTCGCTTGCCACGGCGTAATGAAATGGAGACGGGTGGTTCATAATATTTCTCCTACATATCAAAAACTCGTGAGAAGATCGTATTAATGTTATCAGTAAATTTATCTAAACTGAACAATGACTCTATCTCATCTTCATTTAATAAGGAGGTGAATTCCTCACTTCGCTTCAAAATATCTTGAAAATTTTCTTTGGTTTGCCAGCATTCCATTGCAGCTTTCTGCACTATCTCGTATGCTTTTTCCCGCGAAATGCCTTTTTTTGCGAGGGCAAGCAGCACGGACTGGCTATAGATCAGCCCATGTGTAAGATCTACATTTTCCATCATCTTTTCGGGGAAAACTACAAGATTCTCAATGAGGGTAGTTGTTTTGACCAGCAAATAATGTATCAGCGAAGTAGAGTCAGGAATAATGATCCTTTCCGCTGAAGAATGGCTTATGTCTCGTTCATGCCAGAGTGCATTATTCTCAAATGCAGTCGTTGCATTACTGCGTAAAATACGAGCAAGACCGCAAATACGCTCAGCAATAATTGGATTTTTCTTATGCGGCATTGCAGATGAACCCTTTTGCCCTTTTGAAAAATTCTCCTCAACTTCGTGTACTTCTGTTCGCTGGAGGTGTCGTATTTCGAGAGCGATCTTTTCGAGCGTACTTCCTATTATTGCAATAGATGAAAGATATTCTGCATAGCGGTCTCTCTGTATGATTTGTGTGGAGATATTAACCGGTTTCAATTCAAGCTTTTTGCATACATATTTTTCCACATCCATAGAAAGATGTGCGTAATTGCCGACTGCTCCTGATATCTGCCCTACAGAGATCGTTTCAATAGCTCTCTGCCAACGAATGAGATTTCTGTGCATTTCATCAAACCAGAGTGCAAGTTTCAGCCCGAAGGTTATCGGCTCCGCATGAATACCGTGGGAACGTCCCATACAGAGTGTGTCTTTATACTTATAAGCACTTTCTTTAAGTGCATCCATACATTTATTGATCGAATTAAGAATGATATCCCCTGCCTGTTTCATCAAAATAGAATTTGCAGTATCGATCACATCAGAAGACGTCATACCAAGATGAATATAGCGTGCTGAATGTCCTACATATTGTGCTAAATTTGTGAGAAATGCAATAACATCATGATGGACTTTGCTTTCAATTTCATCGATTTCGGATACTTTGAATATTGCTTTTTGCTGAATATTTTTCAAATCAGTATCCGGTACTAATCCGAGTTTGTTCATTGCTTCTGCGGCGGCGATCTCTATTTCCAGCCAGGTTTGGAATTTGTGCTCCAAACTCCACAACTCAGCCATTTCGGGTAACGTATATCGTGCGATCATAGTTCCTCTATTCTTCCTCAATTATTTCTATCGGTATTGTGAGATCGAGCTCGTTTGCTTCGATCTGCACATTTGCAGGTACTTCGAAATCAAAAATATTATCTGTATAGCGCGGGAAGTCCCATTTGTCTATTTCAAGAGTTAGTATTTCATTTTTATCTTTTAGCACAGTGATATGATAAGGCAGATTTTTTTTGTACTTGGATAGCTGGATACGAATATTACGTATCTGGATAACTTCAAGATGAAATTTCTTATCGAAGATGTAATATACACCATTGAAGGGAGAAGTCATATAATAGCCAAAATTCTCTACAACATTATAGTTGCCGACAATTCCCTGAACATTTACAAGCGAATCTGCAGGTATCAGGCGAGTTATTGTGAGCCGTTTCTGGTCAGGAATGAAGACATTCACAAAATTATCACGCAGTACTATCTGTGCTTTTGGTGCTGGTGATAGACCTAATATTCCGCCGGAGAATAAATCGATTCTTACTTTTAAATCCTTTTTCCTTAATAAGAAATTTGTTTTGATCTCAAAGTCATTATAGTTGATATTTGCAATTCCATCTGCTTTGCATTCCTTCAAATAACTAAGATTTCCAATGATCTTGTTTTGAATTTCAAATGTATTGTACTTGCCGGATGGCACAGAACTGCAACCGAGGAGTGCAAACATGGACAGAATTCCAATAATATATTTAAACATGTTCTTCATTCTCGCCGATCTCCATTACTGGTTTTTTCCTAAAAATAGAGATATATCCGATTATTCCTGCGATCATCATAAGCAGACTGAGTATTTGTCCCATTGTCATGAAGCCAATAAGATGTCCCAGGTGAGCATCGGGTTCACGAACAAATTCAACAAGAAATCTAAAAAGTCCATATAAAAAAATAAAGCTCCAGAACACAAAACCTTTTCGTACATTATTTTTTATCAATATGAATAATATTACAAAAAGCAGGATGCCTTCGAGGAATAATTCATAAAGTTGAGAGGGGTGCCGAGGGACCTGTTCTCCTGGAAAAAGCATTCCCCATGGGAGATCGGTTGCTCTTCCGTAAAGCTCTGCATTGATGAAATTTCCCAGCCGTCCGAGCGCGAGTCCTATTGGTGCTACTACAACGGTTGGGTCTGCTAATTTATAAAAGTCATAATGATATTTCTTGCAAAACAAGTATCCGAAAAATATTGATGCGATCAAACCTCCGTGGAAAGACATTCCCCCATGCCAAACTGCGAAGATCTCAAGCGGATTTCTGAATATTTCCTGAAAATTATAAAAAAGCATGTAGCCAAGCCGACCACCTATTATGACTCCAAGCATGAGGTAAAAGAAGAAGTTTTCAAAATGAGCTTTTTTAATATGGACATCTCGTTCTTTGTAGAGTTTTCTCAAAAGGAAATACCCAATAACAAAGGAAATAATGTACATCAGTGCATACCATCTTATCTCGAAAGGTCCTAAGCTGAGCGAGCCGATCGAGAATTCCGGTATAGTCGCAAGTGACGGATTGATATCGGGATATGGTATCATGTTACTGAATCCATTTTTCGTTGAATAGCATTATACCACAGATCATAGAGCTTATTTGTATCGCATGAGATAAGCTCATTGATTTGAAATTTTTGACCGGTAACTTTTCCAAGTATTTGATAAGGAGAATCATATTTTTTTATTATTTTGATGAGTGACGGAATCTCTTTTTCTTCAAGAGAAACAATAATTCTTGAATGAGATTCACCAAAAAGTTCGATGTCGGGACGATATGTAATTTCCATCTCAATATTGACGCCAAGTAATCCTCTGGGATTGAAGCAGGATTCCGCTAATGCTACTGCAAGACCGCCTTCTGAGCAGTCATGTGCAGATTTTATGAGACCTTCGCGAATAGCTTCGTAACAAATGTCTTGAATTTTCTTTTCATATTCAAAATCAACTCTGGGTGCATGACCTGCGATTCTGTTATATTCAACTGCGAGATATTCCGATCCGTCAATAGTATCGCTTGGTTTTCCTAATAAAATGATCACATCACCAATATCTTTGAAGTATTGAGTTGTGGCAAAGTTAATATCCTCTAAA
>MVCT01000068.1 GCA_002049945.1 Candidatus Cloacimonas sp. 4484_140 | reverse complement strand
GTTGCATTCGGCGGTCCCGGTATCGGAAAAGTTGAAACAATTCCACTGGAAGAAGATTATAAAGTTGTCATTCTCTACTTTGGTTCATATCAAACTAAGGAAGCACTTTCAGATAAAAAATTAATGGAAAAGGTTCACAAATTCGGAAAAACCTGCGTGAACGACCTGCTCAAAGATCCTTCTGTGGAACGCTTTCTCGAGCTATCACAATGGTTTGTAAAAAAGATCGAAGTAGCGACTGAGAGTGTCTCAGGTATTATTAAGAAAATGGAACGAAATGGGTTTCTCTGCAGCATGCCACTTTTTGGTGAAAGTGTGTTCAGCATTCAAAAAAATGAAAAAGTTGCAGAATTACAGGATATTTTTCATGAATACGGCACAACCTATATTTCAAACATCAGCACAGGAGGTCCTCATGTTAATTGAAGTTCCAGATTCCCACCCAAGAGCACGATCCCTGTATATTCGCGAAAAACTCATTGATGGATTTGAAAAAGGACTTGTCGCAAAAGCAGGACTTATTGCACACGGCAGAGGAGAGTGCTTTGATTATCTAATTGGAGAAAAATCGCAGCACTTTGCCCAGCTCGCAACCGAAGCTGCCTGTGCAATGCTTCTTCTTGCAGAACATCCGGTGTTTTCTCTCAATGGCAATGTTGCAGCACTCTGTCCTGAAGACATCATCGAATTGAGCAAAGTTACCGATGCACCGCTGGAAATAAACCTTTTTTATCGAACAAAAGAACGTGAAGATGCACTTCTGAAGCACATGAAGGAACATGGCGCACAAGAAATTCTGGGTGTGGGAGATGACGAAACAGTGCAGATCGAAGAGCTTCAAAGCAAGCGCAGGATCGTTTCCAAAAAGGGTATTTTTATTGCAGATGTTGTGTTTGTTCCTCTTGAAGATGGAGATCGTACTGAAGCGCTGGTGGCATCCGGCAAAAAAGTCATAACTGTTGACCTCAATCCCCTATCCCGAACTGCCCAGAAAGCCCAGATAACTATTGTTGATAATATTGTGCGAACCGTTCCGCTCATGACAAAAATGATCATGGAAATGAAGAAATATTCTACTCAAAAATTGCAGGAAATATGTGATAATTTTGATAATCAACATACACTAAAAATGGCGTTGCAGTTCATTCAGCAGCGTTTGAGGGAGCTTTCATGAATATCATCATAATCGGAGCTGGCGCTATCGGAACATTTCTGGCAGCTGCGATCTCACGCGAGTATGATGTTACACTCGTCGGTAAAAAGGAACATCATCACAGAGACCATTTTAAGGTCATACAAAATCAGGGAATCCTTCTCTCCGGCTTTCAGACTCTTATGAGCAAAGTGCTAACCACACGGGAGTTAAAAAAGATTCCGGATAATTCTCTTATTATTGTTGCAACCAAAGCTTATGATGTTAAAACTGTTTTCGAAGATTTAAAGAGCATTGTAAAAAATGACTCCGTCTTCATGCTTATACAGAATGGCATCGGCGTGAAAGAGGAAGTGAAAGGCATCCTGCCTAATGAGATCATTCGCGCAGTTACAGGCATCGGCGCAGAAATTATCCGTCCGGGTGAAGTCAGAACTTCCTGGGGAAAAGTCGTTTTGGATAATACTAAATCAGCAGAAAAAGTATATGAGATATTCACAAACAGTCAATTTTCTACACGTATAACAGACAATATCCTTCATGAAGAATGGCTCAAACTCACTATCAATTCTTTTGTGAATCCTCTAACCACACTGCTGCAAATACGCACGAACATGCTCTCTAAACCTGAACTGCGAAATCTTGTAGAAAAAGTCATCGATGAAGTGATCGCAGTTGCAGAAAAAGAAGGCATTTCAGTCGATAGGAATAAGGTGATCAAAACCATTGACCGGCTGAGTAAATATCAAAATTACTCATCCATGTATCAGGACGTAAAAAGGGGCAAAAAGACAGAGCTGGACTACATCACAGGCGCTATCATACAAAGAGCTAAGAAGCACGGCATATCTGTACCGATGAACGAATTTCTCTATGACTCAATACATTTTTTAGAAAAATATGGATAATGAGACCACTTTAAAAAGTTTATGATTAGACATATGTTAGTAAATTTTCCATTTTTGGAAACAGATGAATCGGTTAAAAGTTCCTATCTTCTTATTAACCACCAACTTAAGTTTGTGGTTAATGAAACAAAAAAATACATTAACCGTTTCAACGGTTTCTCGATTTCTAAAATGGAACTTTTTAGAATATTTTTCTTAAACACCATTTTCGTGTTTTTTCGTGAATTTTGTGGTTAAAAATTCTTATTAGAAATTAAAGGATAAAAATGATTATTTCTAGTAATTCTCGCTCAAAGATATCTCGAGTTGATAATATACGAAGACTAAAACATAAAGAGAAAATCGTAATGCTCACCTGCTATGACTTTCAGATGGCTAAGATCTTTTCCTCAGTCGGCATAGACCTCATCCTCGTAGGAGATAGTCTCGGAATGGTTTTTCAGGGTGATTCCGCCACAAAAAACGTAACTATGAAGCAGATGCTTTACCATGTCCATGCAGTCTCAAAAGGCGCTGGTAATCTTCCCATTGTGGGCGACATGCCGATCCATTCCTATGAGAACAAAGATATCGCATTGGAAAATGCACAGCGGTTCATAGAAGCAGGAGCAGATGCTATCAAACTGGAAGGGTATTTTCCTGATACTATCAGTTATCTTGTCGAACACAGCATTCCTGTGCAGGGACATATTGGGCTACTTCCACAAACCTATTCATCCTTCAAGGTGGTTGGCAGGAAAGCTGAAGACCAGGAAAGACTGCTTGCAGAAGCAAAGGATATCGAGCAGGCAGGTGCATTCACAATGGTTTTGGAATCTATCCCAGAAATGCTTGGCAAAGAGATCACGGAAAGCATTGAAATTCCAACTATCGGCATTGGGGCTGGAAGATTTTGCGACGGACAGGTGCTCGTCATAAACGATCTACTTGGTATGGACCCTGCCTTTCACCCCAAATTTGTGAAGCGTTATGCAAACCTTTTCGAGACCATTTATCAAAGTGTGTCTGCATTCAAACAAGATGTGAAAAACAAGACCTATCCTGATAAGGAACATGTTTATGAATAGAACGTCCCTTCCCAAAAACGAGGTGCTGGAACTCATCCAATCCACCCTCAAACATGATAAATCCTATAAAAACGGCAATGTTATCAGCACAATGTGTACCTATTCCGACCGGTTTGCACAGGAGCTTTTTTCAACTTTTATTGATCGAAATATAGGCGATGCAAATCTCTTCCCCGGTGTGGTCGAACTGGAAAAAGAAGCCATTCACATGCTGGGAAGTCTGCTGCATAATCCCAATGCTTATGGCAATATAGTTACAGGCGGTACAGAGGCAAATTTTCTTGCTCTCTGGGCATACCGCGAGCTTTCAGGAAAGCATACAATTATTGTGCCCGAAACCGCCCACTTCTCGCTCTACAAAAGTGCAAACATTCTCAATTTGAACATAAAAACTGTAAAAGTAAACGAGCAAAGGCAGATGGATACTAAAGAGACAGAAAATGCTATCGATGACGACACATTCTGCATTGTGGGTATCGCAGGTACGACCGAACTCGGCATGATCGATCCGATCTCCGAACTGTCTGCACTGTGTGAGAAATATAAACTCTACCTGCACATCGATGCAGCATTTGGCGGATTTGTTATTCCATTTTTAAAGGACATGAATTATGATGTTGAAGATTTTGATTTTTCTTTTCCGGGTGTGAGTTCTATCACGATCGATCCTCATAAAATGGGCATGTGCCCTATTCCGGCAGGCGGGATTCTCTTCAGAAATGAAGAACTGACCGAAAAAATCAAATGGAGTGTGAGCTATCTATCCGGTGGAAATACGGCACAGACCACCTTTGTAAGCTCCCGTTCGGGCGCATCTGTCATTGCTGTGTGGGGTATGCTGAACTATCTCGGATTTGAGGGTTATAATGACATCATTAAGAAGTGCATGCACGTGACGAACTATCTTATTGCAGAGCTTGATAAGATCGAAGAGCTCTCCCCGATCCTTCCTCCGACTATGAACATCGTGGGTATTACGTCCCCAAAATATAATATTGTGCTCATCGCAGAAGCTTTGCGTGACAAAGGATGGGCGATCTCGCTTTTTACTGATCACCTGCGCATCGTGCTTCGTCCATCAGTAACAAAAAAGGTAATAAACAAATTTATTCATGACATAAAAGAGGTGTTAACATGCATCCAAGCAAAGATATAATCGGAACAAAAGGACAGGAACTACAGGACAGGCGCATTGCCTTGTGCATAACCGGAAGCGTGGGCTGCCTGAGAAGTGTTGATCTGGCGCGCGGGCTCATGCGTCATGGCGCTGAAGTATTCGTGGTGATGAGCCGGGAAGCAGCAAAGCTCGTGACTCCTGCAATGCTCGAATGGGCAACAGGCAATCCTGTGGTAACTGAATTAACAGGCAAGGTAGAGCACATCTGGCTGGCTGGCGAGCATAAAGAAAGCTGTGACCTTGTACTGGTCGCACCTGCGACAGGCAACTCTCTCAGCAAGATCGCATGCGGTATCGATGACACGCCTGTGCTCTCCACAGTAACCTCTGCCATCGGCTCCAGCATTCCCGTGATGATCGTGCCTGCCATGCATGAAACCATGTATAAAAATCCCTTCATTATCGAAAATATTGAGAAGCTGAAAAAAGCAGGCATCGACGTGATCGAGCCGGTGCATGAAGAAGGCAAAGCAAAGATCGCAACCGTTGACACTGTGATCGAGATGGTCATTCAAAAATTGTATGCTAAAGATTTGCAGGATATAACCGTGATGATAACTGCCGGACCCACCATCGAGTATATCGATGACATCCGATATATTACAAATAAGAGTTCTGGAAAAATGGGCTTTGCACTTGCACAGGACGCAGTTCGAAGAGGTGCGCATTGCATACTTGTTAGCGGACCCACAAATCTCACTCCGCCTGAAGGATGTGAGTATATTTCGGTTGAAACTACAGAAGACATGCTGAACACAGTAACCACACAGCTCAAAGAAAAAAATGTAGATGTATTCATCGGTGCTGCTGCAGTTGCAGACTGGAAAATGAAGAGAAAAGCAAAAGGCAAACTTCCCTCATCTCAAAAATTCAGCATCGAGCTCTCCCCCACTGAGAAAATTATTGAAAAGGTGAAAAAACACTCGCCGGCAACAGTTCTTGTTTCGTTTAAGGCAGAATATGGATTGAATGAAGAACAGCTCACAGCAAAGAGTTATGAACGACTGCAACAGGTGAACGCTGACTATATAGTTGCCAATGACGTAAGCGAAGCAAATTCCGGCTTCCAGAGTGATGAGAATAAAATATTTGTAATCAACACAAAAGGTGAGATTTTATTTAAAGGAAAAGACAGTAAGATTGCTCTTGCACAGAGGATTTTGGATATAGTGAAGGGTGGGTTTGTAGGAGTAGGATAAATAATTTTAGGTAATTAGCTTAAAAACGGACCAAAGTGAATATTTATCAAAAAATGGAACAGATTTTCTTTTCTATAATTGTATCTAAACTCCATTTCTTTAATGTATGTCAAGAAATGTTTTTTAGATACTCCATGATATCTCAAGAACCGTTCTTTAGCAAAGGACCAGAAGCCCCCAAGTCCATTAATATGTCTTCTTCCATTAGCAAAATATGAACCATGATCGACTGTAATATATTTTCCATAAAATGTCAAAGATTTATAGGATATGAACTTATCAGTATAGAAAACTCTCCCTTTCTCGGCATGACTTTTTATCTCTCCCATAAGAGTTTCAGCAGACACATTATCAACAAGAGTTGTATAGATTTTTTACCTTTCCTTTCAGGCATGCCAAAGACGGTTACTTTTCCATGTGCACCCCCGCCACGATTGCCTTTGCGCCTACCGACGATCCGCCAGCTGGCGGACGTCACATTCAATCTCTCCAGAAAGTTTACTAAACTCTTTCTCCAGATAGTCACGTATTTCTTGTCGATATTTCATATATTTTCTTCTTACTTTACCATAATTGAATTCAAGATCTTTCGCAGTCTTATTTGCTGGAATCACAAGACTAAAATAATGGAGTATCTCCAAATCATCTTTCAATTTTATAGGACTATATTTAAAAAACCAGTGCGCACATTTGAAGCGATCATCTTTGATTTTATAAAGATGATCACTTCCACATTTTGGACACTCAAAACCATGAATCGCTCTTTCTATCTTTTCTTTCATAACCAAGCTCATTTTTTAGCTTGGTCCGGAAATAAGTCAATTACCAAATTAAATATATTTTGCGAAAAGCAGGAGAAATGCTGATGACACATCAACGTCGAGTAGCACGAATCTCGCTTAGCTTGGTTGGTCTGGTGATGGCGATAAGTATCGGTTGTCAAAAACCTACGAACCAATTGACCTTAAAAGCACGATTTCAATCAGAGCTTGAAACGCTTCATGATCAATACAAGTTTCCGGGAGCAACCGCTGCCTACATTCTGCCCGACGGAACAGTTGAAGTTGTTGCAATTGGCATAGATGATGTTGAATCAAAGATTCCAATGAAGCCGCAATCGCGCATGCTTACAGCGAGCATCGGTAAGACCTTTGTGGGAGCAATCGTTGTCTCGCTTGCGAAGGAAGGTGTATTGAGCCTTGACGATCCAATATCGAAATGGCTTGATGATCAACCTTGGTTTTCGCGTCTTCCTAATCACAATTTTATTACTTT
>MVCT01000067.1 GCA_002049945.1 Candidatus Cloacimonas sp. 4484_140 | reverse complement strand
AAAATGCTTTATCTGCTGGAAAATTTGTCCCGAACCTGCGATCAAGATTGTGGATGAACTTCCTGTCATCGATTATGATTATTGCAAAGGATGTCTTATGTGTGCAGAGGAATGCCCCAAAGATGCAATCGATTTCGAAAAGGAGGGCAAATGAAAAAAACAATGATGGGTAACTATGCAGCTTCCTGGGGTGCTCAGCTTGCTCGAGTGCAAGTAATTGCAGCATATCCTATCACACCCCAGACGCTTATTGTTGAAAAATTATCAGATATCGTTGCTGACGGTGAGCTTGATGCAAAATTCATCAAAGTGGAATCAGAACATTCTGCGATGGCAGCTTGTATTGGTGCTTCTGCAACAGGTGCACGAGCATATACTGCAACGAGTGCTCAGGGCTTGGCTCTTATGCATGAAATGCTTCACTGGGCAGGGCTCGCAAGACTGCCGATAGTAATGGCCAACGTGAACAGAGCAATGGCTCCGGGCTGGTCTATCTGGGCAGACCAGAATGACAGTCTCTCTCAAAGAGATACCGGATGGATGCAGATCTATGCCTCAAGTGCGCAGGAAATACTAGATTCGACATTAATAGGATATAAAGTAAGTGAAAAAGTATTACTGCCGACCCTAATTTCCTTTGATGCTTTTTTCCTTTCCCACACAATGGAAGTGGTTGATATGCCAGATATTGAACTAGTTGATAAATATCTTCCACCTTACAAGCCCGATTATAAATTAGACGTGAACGATCCACGCTCTTTTGGCGCTCTCACTGACGAGCAGTATTACTATGAATTTCGCTATATGATGCAGAAAGCTATGGACGAAGCAGTCGATATCATCAAAGAAGCCGGCAAAGAATATGAAAAAATTACCGGCAGATTGTATGATCTGATCCATCCATACAGATGTGAAGATGCAGATATGATACTTGTTACTTCGGGAACTATCGCAGACACAACAAATGTTGCTGTTGATGAACTTCGTGCAGAAGGCAAGAAGGTTGGTAATCTTCGCATCCGCGTGATCCGCCCATATCCAAAGAAAGAAATTCTGGAAGTGGTCAAAGGTGTGAAAAAGCTTGCTGTAATCGACAGGAACATCTCACCAGGGTACTCCGGCATTTTCTCCCAGGAATTGAAATCAGCTTTATATAATGAAGTAGATATTCCGGCGCGTTCCTATATCGCAGGACTTGGCGGACGAGATGTAAAAATAGAGGATATTAAAGATATTGCAAATGATGCACTCAAAAATGATGCTACAAATGATCTAATATGGAAAGGAGTCAAAATATGAGATTAACAATTCCGGAACACGAAATAATGACTCCCGGCCACCTTGCATGCCAGGGTTGTGGCGGTGCTCTTGCGATGCGCTATATGCTAAAAGTGTTTGGCAAAGATACAATGCTTTCCATTCCCGCCTGCTGTTGGGCAGTGATAGATGGTCCCTTTCCTTATACTTCACTGAACGTACCTGTCTTTCATACTGCTTTTGAAACTGCTGCAATTATGGCATCAGGAATAAAAGCAGGCCTTATGGTGCAGGGAAAGGATACTACAAATGTAGTTGCCTGGGCTGGAGATGGCGGCACTTTTGATATTGGCATACAGGCAATTTCCGGTGCAGCAGAAAGAAATGACGATGTTACCTATATCGTGTATGATAATGAAGCATATATGAACACGGGTATTCAACGCAGTTCTGCGACTCCTCACGGTGCATGGACAACTACCACTCCTGTAAAGCACTACAAGAAAGGACCGAAGAAGAACATGGCCGAAATCATGGCTGCTCATCGCATTCCTTATACTGCAACTGCATCAGTGGGATACCCGGAAGATTTCTGTAAGAAACTTGAGAGAGCAAAGAACACGAAAGGATTCAAATTTATCCACGTGCTTGCACCCTGTCCAACCGGTTGGAAATCTGATCCGAGATTTACTATCAAATTAGCAAAGCTCGCCGTTCAGACAAATTACTTCCCGCTTTATGAAATTATTGATGGAATTCACTACAAGCAAACAGTGAAAGTGAAAGAACGAAAACCACTGAAAGAATACTTAAAGTATCAGGGAAGGTTCAAGCATTTGCCGGAAGATCAAGTGCAGTTTCTTCAGGATTTCGTCGATGAAAACTACGAACTTCTCAGGATGAAGTTAGAGTAATTTTGATAATGAATTCTAATCCCTTCTTTGCAGAAAGAGGGGATTATTTTTTTAATTAAAAAAAAATTAATTAAAACTTGACACATTTTTTTATGGGATTCCAATCAGTGTCCTCATAATTCCCTCCTTTACTCTTAGTAGAGTCGAGCCGCTTCCCCGGCGGCTCGTTTTTTTTTATATATCACAATCAATAACTTCCCTTTCGGAAAGAATTGTTTTGATCTTTAGAGTATTACCTCCATATAAAAAAATTACCGCTCCATCTCGATCTGTACGGAATAATTCATCTGTCGAACTATCTAACCTCTCAACGATTTCTTCATCGGGATGATCGTACCTGTTCTTTGTACCAACAGAAATTACAGCATATTCTGGTGAAACGTATTCCAAAAAATCAAGAGTCGAAGAACTATTGCTGCCATGATGTCCAACTTTTAATAGATCCGAATCAAGTTTATTTCCCCAATTTTCAATAAGAATTGCTTCAACTTCCTTTTCGGCATCTCCGGTAAAAAGCACAGAAAGGTCACCATACTCAATTTTTATCACGATCGAATAATTATTCACGTTGGTCTCGTTCTTATATTCATAAGTAGGATGAAGAATTTTGAGGTTGATTTGCTCAAACTCCACAAAGACAAGTGAGGTATCGGCATAGATAATTTCGATATCATTATCATCAATAAATGTTAGAACATTATCATAGAGCTTGGATTCATAATCACATCTAGGAAGCAGTACTTTATCAATCTTGAGATTGTTCATTACAGCTTGAGCACCCCCGATATGATCCGCATGAGGATGGGTAAGGATAAGAAGGTCTATCTCCTTAATTCCACGGGCTTTAAAGTAGGGAACAACAACCAGTTCTCCATAATCCCTCCGTATAGTTTTGTCACCAGTATCGATGAGTATTGTTTTAAGATCGGGTGTGCGGATAACTATTGCATCACCCTGGCAAACGTCGAGGATTGTGATCTCAATATTTCTCTCTCGTAATAATCCGGGAATAATGAGAATAGCTATGATTAAAATTGAAAATGAAAGAGATTTATATAGTTTTATCTTTGGATTGTCTGTATTTTTCCAAAGTAAGATCAAAATAGTCAATACAGCATATAGCGCAATAACTTGAGAATCATTTAGATAAAGAAAATCGAAAAGAAGAATTCTGTGTAATGCAACAAAGTGGGAAATCGCAAAGACGATAAAAAGTAACAACTTATTTGCTGCAGCATAAATGGCGCATATTGCAGGAATCGGAAACAAAATTGAAAAAATGGAAAGGGGAAGCACCAGAGAAATAAGGGGGATCGCTATCACATTTGCAATTATTCCGCCAAGCGCAAGTGTGTGGAAATAATAGATAGTAAGTGGCGCAAGAGCTATCTGAACCATCAAACTCAATAATACAAGGTTCAAGAGCCAGAAGATTTTTGGATGATTTTCTCGAAGCGGATTTAGTTTTTTAGAGAGATACTGAAAGATAACAAGAATGGCAAAGACCGATATAAAGGAAAGCTGAAATCCGATGCTGAATAACTGCAGGGGATTGATTACAAGAATGATAAAAGCAGCAGCAAAAAGAATATTTATGGTACTGACCCTTCTTTGCAATATTTTTGCCAAAAGCACTAAGCTGATCATGATCACTGCTCGCTGAACAGAAGGAACAGCATGAGCAAGCAGCATATAATAGATGAGAAGTATAATTGTAAGAATTCTCGCTGCAGTTCGATTTCTTAATACTATTTGGAGGATCGTCAGAAAGATGAGTGCGATCACTCCAGTGTGCAAACCGCTAACTGCAAGTATGTGTGACAATCCTGATGAAGCAAAATCCTGTCTTAATTGCGATGGCAGAGAACTCTTTTCACCAAGCAGGATCGCTTTCAGGAAGCCGGAATATTTGGATGAATAAAATCTGTCGATTCGAGCTCTAATCCAGTTTCTAGGCACAACAATGAGAAAATAATAAAGGTTTTTTGATTCCTTTGTGATCGCATAATCCGATTTATATAGGTACGAAAGCCCGTGAATATTATTGTTCTCAAGGTATTCCTGATAGTTAAAACTATAGGGATTGTTGCTCTTTAACGGTCGAAAGATCGTTCCATTATAACAAATATGATCTCCATAAGAAGGAACAGTGTTACTGTATTTATCCTTTATTATGAGACGAATGTTGCCTTGTACGGTAACATCTTCGAACTTAGAAAGCTTGACTATGAAAGTGATCTTGTCAGGTGAAACAACAGGTTCTTCAATAATTTGTCCCTCAATCTTAACCTTCTCAATGCCGAGATGATCAATGAAATGTGCAATATGATGTTCCGGCTGAAGCTGATTGATCTGAAATCTGAACATCCCGAAAAGAATAAGCAAGATAACTATCAGAATAAGTGGTCGCTTTTTATGAATGAGAATAAATGTCGCAGTAAAAAGTAGTGCAATTGCAATGTGGAGAATTGGAACGGAGATAAATGAACTTAGAAGTAACCCTGCAATAAAGCACGCAGTGATTGGAATAAAGGGATGATTGAAGATCTTCCTCATAATACGTTCAGCATAATCCCTTTTAGTAGTTTTTATAAATTTTTTCTTTTACTTCTTTGTCCTTCTCAATAATTGTTTCAAGATCGGGTTCATGAACATTCGGCACAGAAAGTTCTTTTTCAACGATCTTTGTAATTTCAATAAAGGAAATCTTTTCCTGCAGGAAGAGAGTCACGGCTGCTTCATTAGCAGCGTTGAAAATCGTTGGCATTATACCGCCATTCTTTCCAACATCAAAAGCAATACGCAGCAGAGGGAATTTTTCAAAATTCGGCTTGTAAAATGTGAGCTCGTGGATTTTCGCAAGATCTGTGTATTGTGCTGTTGCATCAAGGCGGTCCGGATAACTAAGAGCATATTGAATTGGGATCTTCATATCTGGGGAACTAAGCTGTGAAATGATAGAACCATCTATATACTCTACCATAGAGTGGATAACAGACTGCGGATGGATGAGCACGTCGATTTCGTCAAAAGATACATCGAACAGATAGTGTGCCTCGATAACTTCCAGCCCTTTATTTGCCATGGTAGCAGAATCGATAGTTATCTTATCTCCCATCGCCCAGGTAGGATGCTGAAGCGCATCTTTAAGTGTGATATTCTTAAATGCTTCTATTTTTAGATTCGAAAAGGGACCGCCCGACGCAGTGAGTATTATTCTGTGTACCTGCGTTATGTCCCGCAGTCCTTCAAGACACTGCATGATCGCGCTGTGCTCGCTGTCAACAGGAATAATTTTACAACGATTTTCTCTAGCTAGTTCAGAAATGATATCACCAGCCATGACGAGTGACTCTTTATTTGCAAGTGCGATATTGTGACCTGTTTTCAATCCTGCAACAGTATATTTCAATCCCGCAGAACCGACAACTGCATTGAGCATTATATCATAATCGATTTCTTCTAAAAGAGATAAAAGCGTATCCTCTCCCTTATGAATATTTTTTGCATGGTCGGATATATCTACACCATTTTCCCCGGTGATCACAAAATGATCTATTGGAACTTCTTGTGCGTAATTAAGAAGCTCATCAATTCTGTTATGAGCAGATGCGAGTACGACTTTAAATTCATCGGGATGTCTTTTAACAACTTCGATTGTTGACTGTCCGATAGAGCCGGTCGCTCCGAGTAATACGATTTTTTTCATGATTTATCCTATCAATGTAAAATAAAAATACAAAAACGGTGCACATATCAATAAACTGTCGAATCTATCGAGTATGCCGCCATGACCCGGAATGAGATTGGATGAATCCTTCACTCCGAAATCACGTTTCAGGTTGGATTCGACCAGGTCTCCCAATTGCCCGAGAAATCCTACAATGAAGCCATACGCTACAATGTCTTTCCATGAATGGAGTACGAAATATCCAAATATGAGATGAACAAGCTGATTAAGCAGATAAGCACCCACAAAAGCAGTGATTATGCCGGCAACAAATCCTTCAATGGATTTACTCTTGCTGGAACGAAAAATATTTCTATGCTTTCCGAATCTGACGCCAAGAAAATACGCTGCTGAGTCCGTTAGCCAGATGCATCCATAAAGTATAATGAGGAGAAATTTTCCATTCTCGAAGGTTCTTAAAAGATAAAGAAAAGACAGCAGCAGGGGAATGTAGATCAGTGCAAACATACTGTAGGAGATTTTTTCAACTGCGTGTTGTTCTCTGTTTGCAAATACCTCCCATGCAAGAAACAAAAAGAGGAACAGAACAAATAAAGGCACGATGTATGTAAGTTCAAAGAAAAAGATCGACCATGTGATTAGCAGTCCGCATATAATGAGAACGGGTAGAAGGAGTTCCACTTTTTTATGATCACGGGCGAGGATGTAGAACTCCCGAATGCCAAGTATGGTGACAAGAGAGATCAGTATTTGAAGTGCGTATCCTCCTTTATACTTAATAACACGTTCTAAAATCTCCGAGTTAGATGCACCAAGGATTTGGGCGGCAAGAATACCAGCATTTTTGGCCCCGTCTAAAGCTACAGTAGCGACGGGTACTCCTCCAAATCGGCGTGAACGTCTCTGAAAATCAATAATTGCCTGCAGAAATTCCGTGGGAGAAAAATCAGGCCAGAGCGTGTCCGTGAAATACATTTCAGAATAAGCGATCTGCCAGATTAGATAATTGCTGATCCTCATCTCTCCGCCTGTACGGATAAGCAAATCGGGGTCGGGAACATCTTTTGTATATAAATAGCGTTGAAAATCTTCCAACGTAATTGATTTTATATTCTCTTTAAGCAGTGTATTTATACCTTCGACAATTTCCAGTCTGCCACCATAATTGACTGCCACCAGCAAATGAAGTCCCGTATTGTTTTTTGTCATTTCATAGGAGCTGTCCATTTTCCTGGCAAGTGAGTTTGAGATACCTTCTCTGGAGCCGATGAATCTGATGACCACGTTATTTTCATGTAGTTCTCTTATCTCTTTCATGAGCGTATTTTCAATAAGAGTAAGCACTGCTCTTGGTTCATTATTCGGGCGTTTCCAGTTTTCTGTGGAGAAGGCGTATATCGTAAGATAATTCAGCCCGATCTCACCGCAAACTTGTACTATCCTCTTCACTGCTTTTGTGCCCTCGAAATGCCCTTTTAATCGGGGTAGATTTTTTAATTTTGCCCATCTGCCATTACCATCCATAATAATTGCTATGTGCAGGGGCAGTGGGTTTTTTTTAACTTCAAGAATGAGTTCTGATTTTGATTTCATAACAGAGATTATTGTTGATAAATTGATTTATCTCTGTCAATAAATGCGTTTGTGAATATAAAATAACTGAAGTTTCGCATGTGACATTGATGGAAGTTCAATATGCACTAATCAGTAAATCCACCTTACATGGTACATTCATTAATTAATTTACGCTTTTTCACCTGCTGGTGTTTGCTGTTGTGGCAGATTGTCATAGATTAAGTTTGATGATCTTAGATTTATATGCACAGGGTGTGGCAAAGAGGGAATCGCTTATAAATCTAAAATCTTCAATCGG
>MVCT01000066.1 GCA_002049945.1 Candidatus Cloacimonas sp. 4484_140 | reverse complement strand
CTTTTCCCTGGCTCTTTCTTCTCTTCTTTTTTATCTTCTTTCTTTTGAGTTTGCTTCTTTTCTTCTTTTTTCAGTTTTTCAAGGCGTCTCTGTCGCTGCTGCTGCTGGTAATTCTTTCTCTGTTTCTGACGTGCTTTTGCAGCGTCCAACTGTTCTTGGAACATCTGTTTTACTTGAGCAACAGTATCATCTTCCAGATGGCTCATGTGGCTTTTAACTTTCACCTTCAGAGTCCTCAAAATTGAGATAAGCGCCTGAGGGGAGATCTTGAGTTCGCGAGCCAGTTCATACACTCTGATTTGATCCATATATATCCTTTAACTTTCTAAAATCTCATTTATGCCCCTTGTGAAATTCTTGTCAATTACTGCCACAAGAGTCAATTTTTGCCGTCCAAAAATATTGCTCAATTCACTGTCATCAAAAAGATGAGATATTTTAATCCCTCTTGATATGCAATCCTGTGCTCGTTTTCTCATGAAATTATTTTCCTTCTTACCTGCAAAAATGAGCAAGGTTTCACCCTTTTTGATGCTCCTTTCAACAGCTATCCTGCCCATTGCAACGGCTTTTGCTTTCCTTGCAATCCGAAGCATGTTTGCTACTTTTTCTTTGCTTTCTTTAACCATAAGTCTAACGAAGCTTTGCATTTTTCCTTATCACAGTAATAATATCCTCTTCCATCAAGCACATTTTTCTCGTCAAAGAGGATAGTACCTTTCTGTATCACGAACCTATGCATCGAGTACTTCGAACCTTTTTCTTTGCATATCACACATGTTCGAACAGGTATATGACCTTTATTCGAAGCTTTATTCGGCATTAAAAATATTTAGCAGATTCTTTGATCTTTTCAGCAGTTTTTACGCCCACACCTTCAATATGAGTCAATTCTTTAACTGTAGCAAGATGTATATCCTGCACCGAGGTGTATCCGGCTTCATGAAGGATCTTACCGACTTTTTCAGCAACTCCATCAAGATCGAAGATGGGACTTGTGATGCGGCGTTCATTCGCTGCGATCTCTTCATATTCTTCTTCAAGAAGGACATCGAGTTTGTAATTAGTCAATTTCGCAGCAAGTTTGATGTTTTTACCGCCTTTGCCAATTGCAATATTTTTATTATCTTCATTAACGATTATCTGGGCAAATCGTCCTTTATCAGCAAGATAGACACGCTTCACAAGTTCGGGACCAACAGCATTTCTTATGAATTCTTCGGAGTTATCGCTCCAGAGTACAACATCAACCTTTTCGCCATGAAGCTCTTTACGGATCTCTTCAATACGGATTCCTTTTGGACCGATACAGCTTCCATAGGGATCGACATTCTCATCATTACTCGCTACAGCAACCTTTGTTCTAAAACCCGGTTCCCGAACAATTTTCTTAATCACTACAATACTATCTGCAATTTCAGGTATCTCGTTTTCGAAAAGTTTTATAATGAATTCCGGACGTTTTCTTGAAAGGATGACACGCACACCGTTTTTTGACTGACGAATACTTTCAACATAAGCTTTCAGAAAATCACCGGCTTTATAGAATTCCGTTTCCACCTGTTCTTCAGTTGGCAGAAGTGCATCGGTAAATCCAATATCAATAATGTAACCATTATATTCAACCCTTTTCACAGCACCGGAAATGATCTCCCCTTTTTGCTTTTCATAGTCCACTTTGACCTTTTCAGTCTCAGACTCTCTGAGTCTATTTATTATTGCCTGGCGTGCAGATTGTATCGTCTTGCGTCCGAAATCGGACACTGGCATTTCAAGAGGAATGATATCACCGATCTCTGCTTCATGATTGATCTTTTTTGCTTCTTCAAGTATTATTTCATCGAGGAAACCTGTGGATTCTTCAACAACTACAGCATCGAATTTTGCCACTACTTCGTTTTCATTAAAATTAATCTCAACTATAAGTTCAGTTTCCTCAGAAAGTTTTTTTTGAAGTGTGGACTCCAAACTTTCCCTGATGATCTCAGCTATTTTTTCTCTGTCGATCTGCTTCAGCCGGGAAAATTCTTCAATAATAGAAATCAAATTAAATGCCATAATAACCTCTATTTCTTTTTCTTTTTTGATGAAGATGTTCTCGACCATACAAACACAGTTTTTGCCTTTTGTACAGCAGATATATTGATCAATCTATCTTCGTCATCTTCGCTTACGAGAGTGATCATCTGTCCATTTACATCAGAGAGTTTTCCACGTATCGTTTCAGGCATTTTTCCGTCTTTGAGAAAAGTAACTTTCACAAATTCGCCAACTGCACTCTGGAAATGCTCGAGTGTGTCAAGAGGACGCTCCAATCCCGGAGAAGAAATCTCAAGATAATATCGAGTTTCGATAACATCGTTCATATCGAGCTCATCACCGAGTTTTCTACTGAAAACCCCGCAATCTTCCAAGGAAACACCTCCTGGCTTTGTAATATAAACAATTAGATTATGGGCGTTTCTTCTCCGTTTAAGTTTCCAGTCATAAAGCTGAAAACCGGTTTCATCGCAGATGCGATCAATACTTTTTTTTACAGTGCTTTTATCGATCATACTCTCATTTCTAAATATAAAAAATGCCGGTCGGGAGAACCAGCGATAAACTACATGAATTTTGTTTAAAATTTGGAAGGCAGTGTTTCCTTGTCAAATATTATATAAATTACAGAATATAAATAACTTATTAAAAATTATTTGAATAAAAAAAGCCCTCAAAATTATCCATTGAGGGCATATAAAAACGTAATTATCGAACTAATAATATGCTAAAGTTTCGCAGAAGTGGAGATTAGTAAATAATTCATATAGTACGTTCCCAAGCAGGGGCTTGGGAACGAGGGGGTGGGTTGGGCTTTGTAAATGGGACATAAGTGTTAGTGCCCAGTTAAAAGTATTCTCATTCCCAAGCCCCTGCTTGGGAATGCAATAACTATCGAAAACCATGTTCCTATATTCATTCCTTGTATCTTCTGTTCTTTCTATACCTTCTACAGGAAAAATTTTAAACAATGAAGATAGAATATTATTAATTACAACCGCGAAACTTGAGTAATATACAATATGTTTCCACGTTATAAAAAGTTGTAATTTAGAAATTTTTATGTTACGACGGATCAGGTTACGTAAATGTGTTGTGAATCAGTTTTTATAACCTTACCGATAATCTCTGCTTTTTGAATTCCGACTTTATGTAGTTGCATCAAAACAATTTGTGCACTTTCTTCCGGAACTGCAACGAGCAGACCTCCTGATGTCTGGGCATCGCATAGAAGAACTTTCTGAATCTGTGAAATATTTGAACTCCACTCAACAATATCTTCGACAAACTTCATATTGGACAGCGTCCCACCCGGGATAACATTGCCGGCTGCAAATTCGAGAGCACCTTTAAGAATGGGGACATTGTCAGCTTTGATCTCAACTGCAACTTTGCTCCCTTGCACCATTTCCATAAGATGCCCAAGAAGCCCGAAGCCCGTTACATCAGTACATGCATGAACCTGATAATTTTGAAGTACATTAGCAGCTTTTTTATTCAATTCTGTCATCGATGAGATCAACATATCCTTTTGCGTTTCATCGAGTAAACCTCTTTTTAATGCAGTTGAAAGAATCCCTGTCCCAATCGGTTTGGTGAAAATAAGCACATCATCTTTCTTCAACCCGATATTCTTCCATATCTTTTTCGGCTGAACTCGTCCGACCACGACCATACCATATTTGGGCTCTGTATCCTCGATCGTATGACCGCCGATCACGAAAATACCTGCCTCCTGAGCTTTGTCCTGAGCTCCCTGCAAAATTTTTTCCAGCACAGACATCGGCAACCTGTTTGATGGAAATCCAACAATGTTCAGTCCGAATAATGGAGTTGCACCCATTGCATAGATATCGCTTAGTGCATTTGCAGCAGCGATTGCACCGAATTCATAAGGATCGTCAGCAATTGGAGTGAAAAAATCCAGCGTAACTACCAGTGCAGTTTCATCATTGATACGGTAAACGGCAGCATCGTCAGACGTTTGTGTGCCAACTAAAATATCAGGATCATCAGGTATAGGTAGTTTCTTAAGTATATCCTCAAGTAAAGCCGGCTCTATCTTGCACGCACAGCCCATCCCGTGAGTAAAATGCGTGAGCTTGATCTCAGCATCATCCTGCTGAGACACTTCAACTTTTTTATCCTGGAATTTACCGATAACTTGTATGATCTTTTCTGATGCTTGAATAATATCTTCTTTTGTTGTGAATCTACCAGTGGAAAAACGAATTGTCCCCATTGCATATTCGACAGGTACATTCATTGCTTCCAGTACAGCAGATACATCGATCTGGTCGGAATGGCACGCAGCGCCCGCTGAAGCTGCTACTTCTGTAAGTTCGGAAAGAACTGTATTCGCTTCCACATTTCTGAAGGAAAGACTGAGTGTGTTCGGCAACCTTTTTTCAGGATGACCGTTCAATCGGAAATCAAGCCCCGAAGCTTCAATTTTTTTATGAAGCAGATCCCTCATTTCTTTCATGTGTTGCATATTTTTCTTCAAATTTTGCGCCGCGATCTCACATGCCTTTCCCAGACCAACATCACATAGAATATTTTCTGTACCGGCTCGTAAATTTTGCTCATGATCTGCGCCGTGAATAATTTTTTGGAGTTTTACTCCTCTACGAATATAGAGGGCACCTATCCCTTTCGGTCCATACATTTTATGCCCTGCAATAGAAAGCAAATCAACACCCAGTTCGTCAACCAGCACAGGAATTTTTCCTGTGGATTGGGCAGCATCAGTATGCATGATAATATCATGAGCATGTGCGATCTTTGCAATTTCTTGTACTGGCTGGATAGTGCCAACTTCATTATTCGCATGCATTACTGTGATAAGTATTGTCTGCGGAGTGATCGCCTTTTCTACATCATTTGGATTGACCATTCCGCATTCGTCAACTGGAAGATAGGTTATTTCAAATCCCTGTGTTTTGAGATATTCGCACACTTCGATAACTGCAGGATGTTCTACAGATGAAGTAATGATGTGGTTTCCCTGCGATTTTTTTGCAAAGGCAATTCCCTTTATTGCAAAGTTATTGGATTCCGAACCCCCGCTTGTGAAAATGATCTCGTCTGGGTTTGCATTAATGAGTTCTGCAACCTGCCTCCGAGCGTTTTCAACTGCCTTTTTTGTCTGCACTCCGTACCAATGTGTACTTGATGGATTGCCAAAGTAATTTTCCAGATAGGGCTTCATTGCTTCTGCTACTTCCGGCGCGAGAGGTGTTGTTGCATTATAGTCGAGATATATTGGCTTCATAATATTTGACAAAAATTTCCTTGTATTATTCTTGTCAACATTGCTAATTGCACAAAGAGGATTTTAAGGATTATAATGTCTAAGCGAGAAAGATTTACTTTATATGAAATTTTATACAGTATAATGTATGTTATGCGTTTTGTTAATAACCCACTAAAGGAATTTATTTATGGCAAAATGTTGGTTCTGTAAGACAAGAAAGGGGAAAAGATATTGTTCCCCAATCGAGAATATTATTTGTCCAATTTGTTGTGCCAAAAACAGGATGATAAATATTGATTGCAATGAGGATTGCAGATATCTTGAAGGTGTTGCATATCAAAAGGGAAGAGAAGAAGAGAAAGAGTTTTCAAAGTTAATGGAAAGTGTTCCTCATGGTCAATATGATGATATTTTTCATGACATGGAAGTAGCAATGATGGCTGGTGAAATCGAAACATATATTCGAGATATTTATATCAAAGGCGATATACAAATCACGGATAAATTAGTTTACGAATCATATAAAAAGGTATATCGGAAACATTTTAAAAATGAGCTGATAGAAGGGGATAAGTTAGATAAACTGACCAAACGACTACTGCAATTATTTGATAGCAATATTGAGATGTGGGAATTTAATATGGAAAGGAGCAAGATTGGTCAAGTATTTTTAAGACTAATGATTACAATAAAAAATATGAGTGGTGGTAGATTGGGAGAATTTGGTTATTTAAACCACTTAAAAAACAATTTATTTGATACAGACCTGGAAGATCAATTCATTGTTGAAGACAAGTTCGGAAATAAAACAATACACAGTATTGAAAAAGATTAAACAATGCCTGTTCAAATACTTATACACAAAACCATGTAAATGGGAAATAAAAATGCCAACTGTAATACTTAATGATATAGAACTATATTTTGAAATGCAGGGTCAAGGAGAACCCTTGATGCTGATAGCCGGTTTGGGAAGTGATAGTCAAAGTTGGCTGCCAATCCTACCGGAACTTGCCCGTCATTTTTTGGTTATTGCTCCAGATAATAGAGGTTGTGGCAGAACTAAACCCATGAACGCCAAACTCAGCATTCCGCAAATTGCTGATGACTGCAAACAGCTTGCCGATCATCTTGGCATTGCTTCATTCAATGTTTTGGGGCACTCGATGGGTGGCATGATATCCTTGTATTTGGCGATCCGCTATCCCAAAGTCGTCGATAAATTAGTATTAGCAGGAACTGCAGCCAAAATATCAAAACGCAATGAATTCCTGCTTTCCAACTTGGCTGAAAGTCTTTCTGCAGGAATCGATCTGAATATTTGGTTCAAGAACTTGTTTCTCTGGTTATTCACAGATGCATTTTTTGAAAACGAGCAGCAGTTAAAAGAAGCCGTTTTGTATGCTTTAGATTATCCATTCCCTCAAACTACAACCGCTTTTAAGAACCAGGTGGAAGCTACAATTGATTTCGATTGTTCCAATAAGCTTAAAAGCATTTCAGAAAATACTAT
>MVCT01000065.1 GCA_002049945.1 Candidatus Cloacimonas sp. 4484_140 | reverse complement strand
CGGACTTGCCAGATAGGTTTCGCCATCACCTTGCTTGCCTTTGAAATTCCTATTCGAAGTTGATATTTGTATTTCACCTTTGCCAGTCATGCCGATTTGCCCTGATGCACATCCGCCACATCCTGGATTTGATACAATAGCTCCAGCGTTGAAAAATATATCGATTAAACCTTCATGGAGCATCTGACCATAAACCTCTCTTGTGGCAGGAACTACCCTAAGCATTACGCCTTCTGCAACATGATTATCTTTCAGAATATCGGCAAGATAGCGCATATCTTCAATTCTACCGTTAGTGCAAGAACCCACAAAAACCGAGCCCACTTTTAATCCTTTGAGTTCAGATACATCTTTGACATTATCTGGTTTTGGTGGGCATGCGATCTGGGGTTGTAAGCCGGAAACATCAATCTCAATTTCTTCTGAATATTTAGCATCTTCGTCAGCAACAATGAACTTTTGATCTTCGCCTGTTCGTTCTTTCAGCCATTGAGTTACTTGAGCATTTTGTTCTGGGAAAGCAACAATGCCGCCCATTTCCGTCATCATACTGCATAAAGTTATATATTCGGCAAAGGTCAAATCCTGTAAGCATTCACCATAATAATCAATACATTTTCCGAGAGCTCCCTTGCTGCCAATTTTCTTAAGTATAAAAAGCACAAGATCTTTGCCTGTAGCAGGATATGAAAATTTGCCTTTAAGATTGATCTTTATTGTTTCCGGAACTTCAAACCACGTTTTCCCGGTTCGAAATCCAAAAGCAATATCCTGGTCCCCCATTCCCTGTCCAAAAGCATTTACTGCTCCAAGAATGTTGAAATGGCTGTCAGTTCCGACAAGAGTTCTTCCCGGGCGTGCAAATCCTTTTTCCATGAGAATATGTGTGCCTATACCTGCATCTACATCATAAACTTTGAGTCCGTTTTTGTGAGCAAAATCACGGCAAATCTGTTGATTGTTTGCATAAGGAATAGTCTTGGCAGGAGCAACAGTATCAAAGGTGAAGAAGACATTTTCTTTATCAGGTAGCTCTTCATCAGGATAATGCTTTTCCAGATTTTTAACCACATTTGGTCCGCCGAAATCACGAGCCGTGCGAATATCAAGCTTCATCCACACAATTTTTCCTGCTGATACCTCTTCATCAGAATGAAGCTGAATTAATTTTTCAATAATTGTTTTTCCCATACTAATCCTAAGAAATTTCTTCTAACTCGACAGTGAAATGTCTGAGCAATTTTGGTTGATAAGTTATGCGTAATCCTTTGAGGGTATGCCTGTTATCCATAACTTTCTTCACTGTTTGAACAACATAATCGAGGTGTGATCTTGTATAAACACGACGAGGAATTGCAAGCCGTACAAGTTCGAGTTCGGGATAGATAGTTTTACCCGTTTTTTCATCAATATACGCAAACATAAGACCGCCGATCTCTGCACTGCGAATGCCACCTTCGATGTACATCGATACAGAAAGAGCTTGTCCTGGAAAATATTCTTGTGATATATTTGGCAGTATAGAGCGGGCATCGAGATAGATCGCATGACCGCCGGGAGGTTGCACAATTGGAATTCCTTGTTCAAGGAGACTTTCACCAAGATATGCAGTTTGTTCAATTCGATATTTCAGATAATCCTCGTTCAAACCCTCTTGCAGACCGATCGCCACAGCTTCAAGATCACGCCCAGCCATTCCGCCATAGGTTCTGAAACCTTCTGTTATGATCAGTCGGCTTATCATTTGCTTGGCAAGTTCGCTATCCTTCATTGTAATGAAGCCACCGATATTGACCAGCCCATCTTTTTTTGCGGACATGGTAGCGCCATCGGCATTAGCAAAGATCTCTTTTGCAATATCTTTTATAGATGCATTTTCATAACCCTTTTCCCTCAGTTTGATGAAATAGGCATTTTCTGCATAACGGCATGCATCAATAAAAAGCGGCACATTGTGCTTTTTCCAGAATTTATACACCTGCTTGATATTCTCGAGTGAAACCGGCTGCCCGCCACCGCTGTTATTTGTAATGGTGATCATTGCAATAGGAATCTTATCCAATCCAACTTCATCAACCAATTTTTGAAGTTTGTTGATATCAATATTACCCTTGAACGGAAACGTGCTTGCAGGATCCAATCCTTCATCTATAACGCAATTTACGGGCATTCCACCATTATTGCGAATGTTGCCCTCAGTCGTATCAAAATGGATATTGCTCGGCACATAATCACCCGTCTTTAGAATCGTTGAAAAAAGGAGCGCTTCTGCTGCGCGTCCCTGATGTGTGGGAATCACATTCTCATATCCAAAGATATTTTTTATTGCCTGCTCAAAGTGCAAATAGCTTCGGCTTCCTGCATAGGACTCATCACCGCGCATGATGCCAGCCCATTGTGAATCGCTCATTGCAGAGGTTCCGCTGTCTGTCAGAAGGTCGATGAAGATATCTTCAGCTATGATATTGAAAAGGTTGTATTTTGCCTGTTTGATCTTATGTATTCTTTGCTCTCTACTCAGCATTTTTATGGGCTCGACCATTTTTATCTTGAACGGTTCGACAGGATACTTTGCCATAGGGACTCCTTTAACTAATTACTATTCCGATGAGTTATTGTTTATGAATTCAATAATTTTTTCTGAAGATGTTCCTGAATAGCCGGCATCTCTAAGTGCACGAGTAACGAATTTTGCTTCTCTGTCATGCCCATCAAGACCGGGTTTTGCAATTAATATTCTAATCTTTTTCATCTTATTATATTCATCTTAAAGTGCTAATTGTTCGTTGAATTCATCAAACTCTTCACGTAAAACATTACAAATTTCACCAAGTGTTGCATAGTTTTTCACTGCTTCAAGTAATGAATGTAAAAGATTACTATTTGAGCGTGTAATATTGCGAATTTTGTCAAGACTTTTAAATACTTTTTGATTATTTTGTTGGGCTTTTATTTTATTCAATTTCTCGATTTGAAGCAACTCAACTTCTTCTGATAAGCCGGTAATAAATTCCTTCTTTCGTTCAGGATATTTCTCAATCAGCTTCTTCACGAGTTCATCATATTGCTTTTTCATGTTTACCTTGATGTTCCTTAAAAAAAGCTATTTAAAAAGGGTGCCTCAATGGCAGTAAAGAAAATTAAAGAGTTTTTTATTATTTATTCTTTTCTGTAAAAAAAATATCGACTTAAATA
The DNA here is from genome assembly GCA_002049945.1 of Candidatus Cloacimonas sp. 4484_140. Lineage (GTDB taxonomy): Bacteria > Cloacimonadota > Cloacimonadia > JGIOTU-2 > JGIOTU-2 > Celaenobacter. Next base: position 3,621 of record MVCT01000065.1, on the reverse strand, counting down.
ATTGATCCTATTAATCAAAGCAGGATTATTTTTATGAAAATTTGCCAGTTTATCCAATGCGAATTTCAGATTCTTACCTTCTTCTTCCAGAATTCTTTCTTTATTTTTAATTAGATGTCTTTCAATTTTTTCTTTGATCTTTTCAACAAAATACATGAAATAGATCATTGAATTATTCTCTTCATTCAGATAATGATACGCAATTGCTATATTGAAATATACTTTTGGATATTGGTTATATTTTATCTCTGTTTTGAATTCATCCAAAGCACTATTCCAATCACCCTTCAGGGAAAGTACATATCCTTTCCAGAAATGGAGTTGTGGATAATAGGGTGAAATCTGCTCCAGTCTATCGTAAGCTTGAAGTGCTTTTGCATACTCATCATGAAAAGTGTAGAGCAATCCCTGATAGTATAGAAAATCTGTATTATTCGGAATGTATTTGTGTGCCTTTTTAGCTTCAAGAATCGCACCTGTAAGTAAATTGCTGTCTTTGGAAGCAAGATATTCCTCAGACCTTGAGAAATGCTTTAACCCTTGCACATTCCGATACTGCTGGAATATACAAACTAACAAAGCAAGCACGAATAATATTAATATATATTTGTTTACAGATTTTGATTTCTTTTCCGCATCATTCGAATAATTGGCTGATAACAAACCTGCAAGTATAAAGAAATAGATAAGGATAGGCGGTATCCGCATCGTAATGGAGAATAGATTATGAATTAATAGAAGTATCAGCGAAAATGCGATTGCATAAATGAAATATTTATTATTTGACTTTAGATTTCGTTTATATTGTCCAAAAAGAGCTATAAGGAAAATGATAAATAATGCAAGTCCAATAATACCGGTTTCAGCCCAGATCTCAATAAATTCATTATGGGCATGAGATATTATATCCTCCTGACCAATAAGTTTATAATCACTCAGCCGATATTGTGGAAATTCTCGCACAAAGGTTCCCAATCCGCTTCCAGCTAACCAGTTATGCTTTATGTATTCAGCGTCAGCTTTATAAATTCTGGCTCGGAAAGTTACGGTTTGTGGTCGTATCGTTTTAAAGACAAAATAGGAGCTTATTACGAGCAGTAATAGAAGGGCAATAGATATAATAATATGTAATCTTTTCCGTTGTTTTATGGAATAAATAATGTATATGAAAAGAAGTACAAGAATTAAACTGACTAATCCTCCCCTGGATTGTGTCCACAGCATAAATATAAGAGCAACGACTAAGCTTGCGAGTGCAATATAACGAATCCATTTCTCTCTCGATGTCTTCCATGAAAACACGACAAATCCAATTGTAACAAGCAAATAGCTCGCCAGATAGTTTGAATTTGCCCATGTCAGTTGCAAACGTGAAAAATTAGAAAAACTGGAGTGCTTTGCCTGCAAATATACACCAAACAAAATTGAAATAATGAAGCTAAAAAGAAAAGTATTGCTAATGAAAAGTTTTTCTTTCTTATTGATTTGTAATTGAGAAATAATGATGAAAAGCAATGCATAAGGAAAGAGATAGTACAACTGCTGAAATCCGAAAACAGGAACTGGTTGTAGCAAGGTTCTCAGCAATAAATATACTATGTAAATAGTAATGATAATTATTGGATATGATAATTTAATTTTATTATAATCTTTAGAGAAGATATAAAATAGAAGTATTGCTAAAATAAGAATTTGTTGAATAATAATTTTGACTGGAAAGAAAAGAAGTTTTTGTGTATTAAAAAATAAAGGATTTACTAATATCAAAAGCGCTATCAGATAAATAAGAGGTTGAATTTTCGAGTAATTAGTTTTTAAAGTTTTTTCCATGAATTTTATAAAAAAAAAGCCCTACCCCGAAGAATCAGGATAGGGCTATATTTGTAATCTATTATCTCATAAGGATCATTTTCTTCACTGAAGTGAAGTCATCAGATGATACCTTGTAGAAGTAGACACCATTAGGTGCGGTACCTGGATTCCAGGTTGCGACACCGTTTTCACCCTGAATTGTATCAACAAGCTGACCAAGTACATTGAATATCTTGATCTCTGCTTTGTTCATAGGTGAACCTTTAATGTTGTAACTAATGGTTGCATTATTGGTTACAGGATTTGGTACATTCTGACTGAGGTAACTCGCGTCACCAGGAACATCTGGACCTGTGGAATAGTCCACACGACCATAGATATTGACGAAACGGTCACCTGAAGAGTGTCCCCAACTTGATGGATCGCCAATATCGCCATAGATGCTGTGTCCATAGTATGCACCGACTCCAAGATACTGGCGTACCATGTTGTCAAATACTGGCCAATAACTAACACCTGGGGTGCCAGCATTTACATCTACCCACGGTCCGCTCTGCATCACAATAACGTTACCTGTAATATGTAATGGAGTGGTAAGTACGAATTCAACCCAACCGAAATCTCCACCGTCAATGCCTGTACAGTCGAAAGATTCCGTAAGGAGAAGTGCTCCGGGTGTAATGTCATCGATTGCTTCAAATATTTCAATCGTCCAAACATCAGTATCTCCGGTTTCACCGTAGTTAACAACCTGAGTCCAGACTGAGTAGATATCAAAAGTTGTCAATCTGGAACTAGGGAAGATGTCAAACCAGTTTCCGCAATAACCGGAAGTATAGAAATCTTGGTTCCATACTCTGGAGTTATTACCGAATTCGGCATATCCTGGAGGATATACTTCAATATCGTAGATATAAGTTGTGTCATTCGATGTATCTTCGTCTCCTCCGACATATGTCCAGCCCATGAAGTCATACCAGCCAGCGACAGGAAGTGGTTCCAGTTGAGTTAGCCAACCAAGTTCATACTCTCCATAATCAATTGCTGTTGGATTGTTGTTATAGTAATCAAATGGAGTTGTCCCATAATCAAGATTATCCATTTTTAGTTGAGGTGCTTCGAGAGATGTACCAAAGTTTCCATACACAATACCAGGGCTGTAGTCTTCGCCTTCAGTAGCGCCATAGGGCATTACGTTGAACATAGCACCCATATCATGTAATGGAAGGTTTGCTCCATAGATCTCGATATCATCGAACCAGAAACCTTCTCCGGTTCCAGCATCATCAGCAAGAGTAGCCTTCATCTTAATGATTACTTCTTCACCTGCATACGGCGAAATATCATACGCAGCAGTATAAACCCAATCAGAATCAGTATAAGCATCTAAATAATCAAGCTCTTCAAGAACAACGACTGGAGCATCAGGTATTAAGTTAGTTTCATCATAATCTGAGAATATGATTGTTCCGTCTTTATCAATGTCAACATTATCAACCCAGAAGCCCTCAGCTACTGAATAAGGATCTGAAGCAAGGGTAAAGCGGATCTGCACTATTTCACCAATGTATGGGGTAAGATCGAAAGTTCCTGCGAACCAACCGGCAGGGTTTGGACCACCCCATCCGGGATAGCTTAAAGTATCTGCTGGATTTGAAGTATTTGCCCAACCGGCGAATGCAACAGTAACATTATATGGATTTGTAGGATCTTCAAGGAAACTTTTTGTTGCCCAGCCATCTGTTGAGATCTGAATAGTTGCGACATCCCAGCCGTCAAATGGAGGATCTTCTCCACCGGGTGCTTCCA
>MVCT01000064.1 GCA_002049945.1 Candidatus Cloacimonas sp. 4484_140 | reverse complement strand
TGTGATGAATTTACATTTTGGATAATTGGAACATGTGTAATAAATTTTGTTCTTCTTGCCTTTTCTTTCAATCAGCTCTCCACCACATTGAGGGCATTTTATTCCAATCGTAAAAGGTTTGGTAAATTTGCATTTCGGATAATTCTCGCACGCATAAAATTTACCGAACTTACCATTCTTCAAAAGTATCCTGCCATCGCATTTTGGACATTTTTCATTGGTTTCCGATTCAACTATTTTCTCATTCTCATCGAGAGATTTCACATTTTTACATTTTGGAAAAGCAGAACAGGCAAGGAATTTGCCGTATTTCCCAAATTTGATGATCATCGGAGCACCGCATTTATCACAAATGATATCTGTTTTCTGCTCGTATTTCTTCTTCTCTTTTGAAATATCTATCTTATCGATATGACTGATGAAATTATCGTAATATTTTTCAAGTATTTCTATCCATTTTAATTCCCCATTCTCGATATTATCGAGTTTGTTCTCCATCTCGGCTGTGAATTTCACATTAAAAAAATCTTCAAATTTATCAATCAGGAATTTTTCAACCGTTTCACCAAGTTCTGTTGTGAAAAATTTCTTTTTCTGAAGTGTTACATATTTTCTCTGCAGAATGGTAGAAATAATAGGTGCATAAGTACTTGGACGTCCAATACCTTCCTTTTCCAGTTTTCGAACAAGCGAAGCTTCTGTATAGCGTGCAAGTGGTTTAGTAAAATGTTGCTCTTTATTAAGTTTAAGCAACTCGACTTCATCATTTTTGGTAAGTTCAGGAAAGGTATCTTTAAGATTTTTGATTGGTACATGAGGATAGACTTTTAAAAATCCATCAAAAAGAATTTTACCTGCCTGAGATTCAAACAATCCTTTTTCCGCCTGGATCTGTGCGGTGATATTTTCCAATTGCACATTGGAAAGTTGTGTGGCAACAAACCTTTTCCAAATTAGGTTGTAGAGCTTATACTGGTCTTTTGAGAGATATTCTTTGATCGAATCCGGTGTTGTGAAAGAATTTGTGGGACGGATCGCCTCATGTGCATCCTGAGCTTTATTTCTATTCTTGTATTTACGTATATAGGAATTCAAATATTCTTCAGAAAAGGAATCTTTGACATATTTTCTGACTTGGAAATTCGCTTTATCCGAGATGCGTACAGAATCAGTTCTCATATAGGAAATAAGACCCGTGTTGCGTCCATGAATGGTCACACCTTCGTAAAGCTGTTGTGCGATCTGCATGGTCTTCTTAATCGAGAATCCCAGTAATTTTGATGCTTCCTGCTGCAGAGTGCTTGTTATGAAAGGAGGAAAAGGAGCAATTGATTTCTTTTCTTTCTTAACATCCTTTACAATATAATCAGCCTTTTCGAGCTTCTCGAATAACTCTTCAGCTTCCTCTTTTGTCTTCAGTTTGATGACTTTATCAGCATATTTTTTCAGTTGAGCTTTGAATTCGATATCCTTCTTCAGATCAGCTTCAATTGACCAGTATTCCTGGGGTACGAAATCCCTGATCTCTTGTTCTCGCTCGCAAATAAGTCGTAATGCTACGGTCTGCACTCTACCTGCGGAAAGGTTTTTCGTGATAACCTTCCATAAGATTGGGCTTGCTTTGTATCCAACGATCCTATCAAGAATCCTGCGTGTCTGCTGCGCATCAACCTTGTTCTCGTCAACGTGAGTGGGATTCTTGATTGCTTCAATGATAGCTTCCCGTGTAATCTCGTTAAAAACGATCCTATAAATATCCTTTTCAGGAATAATATTTTTCAATATCTCCTTAAGGTGCCAGGCAATTGCTTCACCTTCCCGATCGTTATCAGATGCAAGATAGATATTGTCGCTCTCTTTGGCAGCTTTTTTGATATTATTCACTACTTTGGATTTTTTAGGATCCAACACATAGGTAGGTTTGAAATCATTTTTCAGATTTATGCCGAATTCCTTTTGGGGAAGATCACGAATATGCCCCATCGAAGCAAGAATATTAAAATCTTTTCCAAGGTATTGGCTTATTGTTTTTGATTTTGTCGGTGATTCTACGATGAGTAAATTCTTTGCCATAGCTACTTTCCTATTTATCCTTTCTGTCCGCAACAATGCTTATATTTTTTTCCGCTTCCACATGGGCATGGGTCATTTCTTCCCACTTTTTCTTCCTCTCTTCTCATAGGTTGACGTTTGGATTCTTCCGGTTGCTGCTGTGGCTGATGTTGTCCCTGCGGTATGTTTTGCATTCGTTCTCTCTGCCCCTCAGCCCGCGAAGCAACGTGGTCAAATGCATTTCTTTCTTTATGAGAAAGCTGCATATCCTTCACCCTGTCTTGCACTTGATAATAGAGCGCAGGGTAGAGCGTGAAGACATTTTTTATCACTTTTTCTTTAATAGTATCTATTAAATTCAGGAAGAGTTCAAAACTTTCTTTTTTATATTCAATAAGTGGATCTCTCTGTCCATAGGCACGTAAACCGATCCCCTCTTTCAAACGATCCATTTCATATAAATGGTCTTTCCATTGCTCATCCACAACTTTCAAAAGAGAGTAACGCTCAAGTTTTCTCTGTTCATCTTCAAAATGTTTTTCTTTTTTTGAATAAGCTTTGGTCAAATGGTCATAGAGCGTATCGACCAAATCTTCCTGATTTCTGATTGAGCCGAGTTCGAGAGAAATATCGAGTTTTACCCCAAGCTCATTTTCGAACCAACCAATAATATCTTCAAGGGGCCAATTCTCTTCATATTCAGTTGAACCAATAAATGAGGAAACTTTGTTATTTATCGTATCATAAAGCATTTCCAGAACTTCATCACGAAGGTTCAAGCCCCTCAGAACTTTTCTTCTGTATGAGTATATAACCTCTCTTTGCTGGTTCATAACATCATCATATTTGATGAGTTGCTTACGTATTTCGAAGTTATGACCTTCCACTTTTTTCTGTGCATTTTCAACTGCCTTGGTCATCCATGGATGCTTGATCGCATCTCCTTCTTCAAGCCCCATTCTGGACATAAGTCCTGCAATTCTATCCGAACCGAAAATTCTCATCAGATCATCTTCGAGAGAGAGAAAGAATTTGGATGAACCCGGATCACCCTGACGTCCGCTACGTCCACGCAACTGCCTGTCAATCCGCCTGCTTTCGTGACGCTCTGTTCCAATGATATGCAAACCACACGGCATTTTTTCCTTGCAGTTATGATCGGGAGAAGGTTTATTATTACCGGCGTTTTCAAAGTCATCGACACACTCAACAACGCATGTATCGCATCGAACGACCTCTTTGCCAAGTTTAATATCCGTTCCTCGACCTGCCATGTTCGTGGCGATAGTCACAGCACCGGGTAGTCCGGCATATTCAACGATCTCAGCTTCTTTCTCATGATATTTTGCGTTCAGCACTTCATGGGGAATATTCTTTCTTTTCAGCAACCTGCTGATTATCTCTGAAACTTCAACAGAGATAGTTCCCACAAGCACAGGTCTGCGTTGTTGATACATCTCTTCAATTTCATCGGTGATCGCTTCGTATTTCTCCTTCTTAGTTCTGTAGATCAAATCATCATAATCAATTCTGCGTATCGGTTCATTGGTAGGAATTTCAATCACTGGAAGTTTATAAATTTCTTCAAATTCAACCTGCTCTGTGATGGCTGTACCTGTCATACCTGCGAGTTTTGTGTACATGCGGAAATAGTTCTGAAGCGTAATAGTTGCAAGCGTTTGCGTAGCTTTTTGTATCTGGACATTCTCCTTTGATTCCAGCGCCTGATGGAGTCCTTCACTAAAGCGTCTGCCTGGCATGATACGTCCGGTAAACTGATCCACAATAACAACCCGGTTATCTGTTACAATATATTCCACATCTTTTTCAAAAAGTGAATATGCGAGCAGCATTTGTTTTATATTATGAAGCTTTTCGTTCTTTTCTAAAAACTCTTCCTGCACCTTCTGTTTTTCTGCCTGTTTTTTGGCTGGATCCAGGGTTTCATTATTATTAATTTTTTCGATCTCTTCATCGAGGTCCGGCATGACAAAAAGTGAACTGTCATATTTAGAAAGCTCATCCTGCCCCATCTCATTAAGGTCCGCACTGTGCTGTCCTTCATCAATTGAATAATAGAGCTGCTCATCTAATTTATGAATCTGCTTCTCCCGCAGATACTGTCCCTCGATTTCATTCATGATCTTCTGATAGTGTCCGTCTTTCAATAATTTTAAAAATCTTTTGGACTTGGGAGCTGCGCGCTTTACTGTGAGCATTTTCTTCCCGAATTCAAATTCATTTTCCTGAACAGTCCCATTCTCGATCATTGTATTAATCTCGGAGAGAATTTCGTTCACTAACCGTTGCTGCTTGATCACTAATTTTCTAATCTGTGGATTGAGTTCCCTGAAATAATTTTTCGAATGCTCTACTGTACCCGAAATAATAAGTGGAGTTCTTGCTTCGTCGATAAGCACACTATCAGCTTCATCAACGATACAGTAATAATGTCCACGTTGTACAATGCCTTCTGGACTGATCGCCATGTTATCCCTGAGATAATCAAAACCGAACTCATTATTTGTTCCATATGTGATATCAGCAGCATATTGCTCTCTACGCACCGACGGTTCCTGTTCACCATAAATACAACCTACTGTCAAACCGTGATATTTGTAGATCTGACCCATCCATTCTGCATCACGTTGAGCAAGATAGTCATTTACAGTAATAAGATGTGAGCCCTTACCCACCAGTGCGTTCAGATAGAGCGGCATGGTCGCAGCAAGGGTTTTTCCTTCACCTGTTTTCATCTCTGTGACCATTCCCCTATGCAGGGCGATCGCACCTATGAGCTGCACATCATAAGGTATCATATTCCATTTTATTTCACGACCGCGAACCGACCATGAGGTGCCAACAAGGCGTCTGCATGTTTCCTTTATCACTGCAAATGCTTCGGGGAGGATTTCTTCAAGAACATTCTTGGTTTCCTCATCGAGGTCTTTCTTTGCGTCATCGATCTGGAAACCGATCTTGTCTTTCTCATTATCGTCAGAAGTCTCATCATAGCGGAGTTCAAGCTCATCAACCAGTTGCTGCTTCTTATCAATACAATCCTGAATCTTCTCTTTAAATTCTACGGTTTTATGCTTAAGTTCTTCTTCAGAAAGAGAAGAAAGTTCTGCATATATGCGATTTATCTCATCCACAACGGGTTGAATTTTCTTCACTTCCCGGTCGAATTGAGTCCCGAAAATCTTTTTTAAAACTTTTTTTATCATATTAACTTTAACTTCTTATTAATTGAAAGCCCAGTAATTTTTTACTGGGTATTACGTCAATATTTATAGCAAATTATCATAAAAAATTTGACAGTACTTTTGAGGAAATCTTTAAAAGAATGAGTAATGAAATAACTCGTAAAAGTTAATTTCTTAGATAGGGATTTGTTTTATAGTGTGTGTTAACTTAAAAAATAGGTTATTATATACTGATTGTTTCAGTTTAATATATATTAGAATGCGTTTTAGAATTATTGGTTAGGTCAGCCAAAAACATAATTTTTATTATAATAAAAGGAATTTAACATGCACAATGAGTTTACAGCAATAATTGAAAAAGACGAAAATTGGTATATTGCATATTGCCCCGAAATTCCGGGAGCAAATGGTCAGGGGCGAACCATTGAAGAATGTAAACAAAATCTTTCTGAAGCAATTACTTTAATTCTTGAAGACCGTAGAGAAGATGCGTTTCGTGGTATCCCTGAAAGTGCTAAAAAAGAATTTGTTACTATTCAATGAAGCGTAATAAACTATTGAGACATCTTCGTATTCATGGGTGCTTTCTTAAGCGTGAAGGACGATCTCATTCTTTGTGGTGTAATCCAAATACTGGACATATTGAAGCTGTTCCCCGTCATACAGAAATACCAAACAGATTAGCACAAAAGATTTGTCGTAGTTTATCAGTTCCAGTTATCAGATGAATGAAATGCCCATTCCAACGATACAATTCGTCAGTTAATGGGCAAAAATTATGAATTATCTGAAGTTTTTATAAAAAATTTGACAATACTTTTGAATAATTCTCTAAAAGATTGTGTATTATGAAGTCATCGTAAAAGCTAATGTCTTAAATAGGAATTTGTTTTATTATTTGTATTAACTTCGAAAATAGGTTATTATGTACTGATTGTTTCAGTTTAATGTGTTAGACCGCCACTATTTAAAAATTGATAACTTATTAATTGGTAAATTAGTTAAAATGGAGAATTTAATTATGAAATCTAAAGCTATTGCTACTATGACAAAAATGATGGAGACTTTGCCGGAAACTATGCAGAATCAAGTAGTGGAACATCTGCGAGATTATATTGCAGACTTTCTGGACGAGCTTCAATGGGATGCTTTGTTTCAGAAAACACAAAAGAAACTAATTGCAGCTGCCAAGCGTGCCAGAGAAGAAATCACAAAGGGACATTCAAAACCAATGGACTATAATCGGTTATGAAATCAGCAACTGTTCCTTCTTTTTGGAAAGCATATAAAACTCTTGATAAATCCATCAAACGCAGAGTCAAAAGAGTTTATAAATTGTGGTCACAGAATCCGTTTCATCCATCTTTACATTTCAAATGCATCAATCGTGAGGAAGATGTTTGGTCAGTGCGAATCACTCTTGGCTATAGAGCAATAGGTATTATGGATGATGATATGGTGACTTGGTTTTGGATTGGTAGCCACGATGATTATGAGCGATTTTTCTTATAAAAAATTTGACAATACTTTTGATGAAATCTTTAAAAGATTGAGTAATGAAATAATTCGTAATAG
>MVCT01000063.1 GCA_002049945.1 Candidatus Cloacimonas sp. 4484_140 | reverse complement strand
GGACTGGCAATTGCAGAGCGGTTCTCGAAGAAATATGACTGCGTTATTGTAGCAGAAAAAGAACCATCCTTTGGAAGACATACTTCAAGCAGGAACAGCGAAGTAATGCATTCCGGAATTTACTATCCGCAAGATTCTCTGAAAGCAAAACTCTGCGTCAAGGGCAATGAGATGCTCTACTCATTCTTGAAAGAGCATGAAATTGGTCACAGAAATTGCGGAAAACTTATTATCGCAACCAAAGATGAAGAAATCTCAATACTGGAAGAACTTCTTTTGAATGGCACAAAAAATGGTGTAAAGGGACTGGAAATACTCTCTGAAAAAAAAGTTAAAGAACTCGAGCCACTTTTCAAAACAAAAGGGGCGCTCCGGGTTCCGTCAACTGGCATTATGGATACACACTGCGTGATGAAAAAGCTCGATTTCATAGCTGAAGAAAATGGCGCCATGATATCTTATAATACTGAAGTTGTTGGAATCGAAAAAACTGATGACGGATATATCATTACCTTTAGTGATGGTTTCAAAGTGAAATCCCCCATTGTAATAAATGCTGCTGGATTATGGGCTGATAAAGTATCCGAAATGGTTGGAATTCCCGCTGAAGAACATAATTACACGATCCATCTCTGTAAAGGCGAATATTACAAGACAACAAAATATAAGGACATCGAGCATCTTGTCTATCCTGTCCCGGATCCGACAGGCATATCACTGGGAATACATATTCGCATAAACCTAAATGGCGAACTTTCTTTCGGACCAAATGCATATTATGTAAACGAACTGGACTATGGAATGGACGAAACTTATCATAAGGAATTCCACGAATCTGTATCCGAGTATCTCGATATCGATTTTGAGGAAATATGGCAGGATGATTCCGGCATTCGTCCTAAACTTCAGAACAAAGGTGAGGGCTTCAGAGATTTTATAATCGAAAACGAGAAAGATAAAGGGTTTCCAAACTTCATAAATTTGATCGGTATTGAATCTCCCGGGCTTACATGCTGCCTGGCAATTGCCGAATATGTCGAAAATTTGATCGATCGGGAAAAATAAAAAAATTGACATCTAATTTACCAAATTAAAGCTTTCATACACATATAACCTGGGGGTTCTATGAAAAAAATATTAGCTTTGTTTTTCATTTTCGCTTTTTGCGTGTGTGCTCTTTTTGCACAGGAAACAAATCTCCTGTATAAAGAGAAGAAGACCTTTCCGCCTTCCAAAGAAAAGATAATATCAATTCATCTGTGTAATAAAGAAGGATTGGAATCACTTAATGTGGAGGAATTTCACAAGGTCGATACGCTTTACTTCCGCTATCAGCCGATGGGCACTTGGGTATTCAAAAAAAAAGACCTCGAAGATGACATTGCTTTCATACACATAAAACAAAACGGCAACACTATTCATCAGCAAAATATTATCCCGAAATATAATACGGACAACAAGCTCTTTGAGGTTATTGCAACTTATCCCAAGAGTGAACTTGTGCTTGCGATGCCATTTTCATTCTCTAACGAATTAGGAAACTCTCAGCCCCTCACCCTTCCTGAAAAATTCTGGCCTAATTATGATGTTTTCAGCCAATGTTATACTCTCGGCGCTGAACTTGCAGATGAAAAAAAGTATATTGAGTCATTTGCCATGCTCAAGTATTTCTTGAGCAATAAACCGGAAGTCGAAGGGCTTTCCTTTCATCGGTTGGTTATGCAAATACTTAAGAAGGATGTAAAAACCACTATTGATACAAAGCAGCCGGAATTTAATATGCTGAAATTAGAATTCATGAAATCTCTCACTAAAGAAAATCTCAACAAACTCGATGCGCTCCATGCAGAGACAGCCGCTGCACAGGATACTTTTCTTATATATTTTAATTATGTGCAGACCAGCGAAAGCAATACTCTCAAAGAAAAACTTTCACAGATTGTGACCGAATCCGGTGATCTTCTGCAGAAATATACAGATGAATTCAAGCTCCAAAAACTCTCAATCTTTGAAAATGGACACTACTCTGATAATCGCTTTGCTTTTTACATTGATCTGCTAACAAGAATGCTCTGCTATACCGACAGCATACACACTGTTGACAGTCTTCACCAGATAAATTCCATCTCCATTGACTTCTTCCCAGAGCAAAGAGATCGGCTTGCACTTCTCGAATGGTTGGATGATTTCCTTGCCGGGATCAATCTGCTAAATATCATCATAGAAAGAGATCACTTTGTGCTGGGCGAAGATGCAATGCTCAATCTTGAAAACCAACTCATGATCGAAAAACAACCCTATTACGAAATAATCGGAGCTTTCAACGCACTTGGCTCGAAGAACATAGATGGCTTTGCACAGAACATCTCAGACTCCTTCATAAAATGCACTGATGAGCAGTTACTTGATCTTCTTGAACTTCAATATCTCTCCTATCTTGCTACAAATGATGAAATTTCGAGCACTGTTATAGAAGCCATCAACAAAGGTCTCATGTGCGAAAAAGAAGGAAACCTCGCAGAAGCTGAACAACAATATACAAAAGCTTCCATGCTCGCAAGCAACTACGCACCCCCGCAATTCTATCTTGGGCGTATCTATCATCAAAAAGATGAAAAATATTCTGCAAAAATCTATTTTGATAGAGCATTAGGGATTTCACCTACTTACATCTCTCCAATGAAATATACTATTGATTTTCTCATCGAAGATGGTAATTATGAACAAGCGCTTGGTCAAGCAAATAAGGCACTTGAATCAAATCCTATCTGGTTTTTTTATTATCTCAAAGCGGAAGCGCTCTATCATCTGGAGAAATTTGCTGAAGCAGGCGAAGCTTTGAACAGGGCGATCGAACTGAATGGCTTCAATTTTGACCAGTATATTCTTCTCGGTGATATTAATAAAGAGCAGAACAATATTGAGAAGGCAAGAGAAGCTTATGGAAATGCCGGTAAGATCGATCCGACCAACAAAATCTTTACAGAACGAATGGCGTCTTTAAAGAACTGACATGTTTAATTTGAAGAATTTATTTCAGAATACCGATTCCGACGAACTGGTTGATAAAGAATCTCCGGAAAAGAAAATCCAGATCGCTACCTGTGCACTCTTTCTGGAAATCGCAAACAGTGATGAGCACTTTTCAGATCAAGAGCGAAACGCCATCATTGATATCTTGAAAAAAGAATTCTCTTTATCTGAAGAAGAGGTTCATGCACTTATAGAAAAGTCCGAATACACCCTCGATGAAAGTATCGATCTGTGGCAGTTCACCAATCTGATAAATCATAATTTTTCCGATGAAGAGAAGACCAAGGTCCTTGAAAATCTCTGGAAGATCATTTATGCTGATGAAAAGTTAGATGCCCATGAAGATTATCTTGCCCATAAGATCTCAAACCTTCTTCGATTACCACATAAAACATTAATAGAAACCAAATTAAAGGTAAAAAAACATGCGAAAAGAAATTAAAGAGCTCTGGCCCGAACTGGATTGGATTGAAAATGAAGACCTGCGTGAGAAGGTCGCAGCAACATGGGAATTGGCATTTAAAAAAAGCGTGCTTACACCCGAAGACCTCCAAAGGATCCCTTTCACCCTTTTGGTTGAAGACTGCAAAGTAAGCTTCATGGCGCACAAGCGTGCAGTAGTGCATGTCGCTTATGAGTCAGCAAAAATAATGCAGAAATTTTTCGGCGATGAGCTTCCTATCGACCTCGATGTCGTTGTTGCAGGTGCGATACTCGCTGATGTCGGCAAACTTCTTGAATATGAAAAAGATGGCGATTCGATAAAGTTCAGCAAATCCGGTCAGCTTATTCGTCATGCCTTTACCGGTGTATCTCTTGCCCAAGCATGTGATGTTCCGGACGAAGTATGCCATGTGATCGCAGTTCACTCCAAAGAAGGAGATTCCTTCACACGAACTACAGAAGGGCTCATCATTCATCATGCTGATTTTATGACCTATTTGCCTTTTAAAAATCTAAAGAAATAAACAGTTAGAGAGGTACTAATGAAAAAAATAGTTGTCCCTGTAGATTTTTCAGAAAATACAGAATGCACATGTAATTATGCCATTCATTTTGCCGAAAAGGAAGAAACAGAAATCATGCTATTTCATGCATATATGTATCCCATTGCAACGGCAGATATGACCGATGATGTGGTGGACAGCTCTACGCTCATAACTCCCGAGATCATGGACAGTATTGAAAAAGCAGCAAAAGCCGGCATGAAACATCTGAAAGATAGACTTGATAAAATGTTCGAGAATGAGGGAATAAAAAACATACACCTCAAAACAAAAGTCACGAATGGTATGGCAGAATACGAGATTCTGGATATCTGTGATACATATCACCCGGACATGGTTATCATGAGTTCTTCGGGGCGCGGACATAAATCAGACAAAATACTGGGAAGTATTGCACTCAAAATCATGGAACATGCAACGATGCCTGTGCTCACAATACCCGAAAATACAGAATATGAAAAAATACAAAATGTACTCTATATCACAGATTTTGACGAATCGGATATTTCTGCTGTTGAAAATCTTGTCGAAATACTTAAGCCATTCAAAGTAAAAATTCATTGCCTGCATGTGGAGCATTCAAATAAGGACCTTATCGACAACTTGCTTATGGATTACTTGAAGGAACATTTTGAAGAAGAATTCAAGAAGGGTACAATGTTCTTTGAAGTTGTTCAGGATAAAGATGTGCTCAAAGCAGTCGAGGAATATATCGAAGATAAAGAGATCAATCTGGTTGCGCTGCTTCATCATAAGCGCAGATTGCTCTCCAAATTATTCCATCCGAGTATGACGAAAAAGGTTTTTTATCACACTTTATTACCCCTCCTCACTTTTCATGACATCTCTGAGAATAATGAAATAGAAAATTAAATCATAACTGCAAAGTTCTTGGATCGATCGGGTCCACGAACACAGTTTTGTGATTTTTATACACGACAAACCCGGGAGCGCTTTTCCTGGGTTTTGTTACATACCGCACCAATGTAAAATCCACAGGCACTTTTGTTGAGTGCTTTGCTTTGCTGTAATATGCTGCGATACCTGCTGCAATTTCTCTGAGCCGTTCCGGAAGGTGTTCAAGTTTGGTTGGGTTTTTAATAATTATATGTGACCCATGATAAATTCTCGTATGAAAAAACCAGTCATTGGGTTTGGCAAAATGAAGTGTCAATTCATCATTCTCTTTGCCGGAGCGTCCCACAAAAATATCCCACTGTCTGCCTTCGACGAAGCAGGAAAATTTTCTAAAAGGAGCTGTTTTCTTCTGCTTTTCCGAGACCAATTCTTTTTCCTTCAGCATGGGCTCAAGGTTTTCTATGCTCTCGCACGCATCGATTTCAGCAATTTGTTTTTCAAGTTTCTCCAGCTTCTTTTCATTGGCAGCGATATTCTTGATGAGCTTCTCTTTTCCAGAACGTGTTTTTTTATATTTTTTGAAATAGTGCGCCATATTTTGCTGCGGAGTGCAGTCTGTTTTTAGAGGGATCACAATTTCTGGATTTTCTTCATCATAATAATCCGTAACCGCTATTTCTTTCATTCCATATTTAATTTTATTAAGATTGATTTTAAGTAGTTCACCCATCTTCTGCCAGTGTTCGGCATCCTTCAACTCCTCCAAATCTTTTTTTTGCTGTGAGAGAGTTCGAAGCAGTCTCTTCTTTTTGCGTGTGTGAGAATGTATAGTTCTATCTTTTATTTGTTGGAATCTATTCTGCACTATCTCATGCTCATACATATAGGCAAAAGCATCATTCAAGGTTTTCATTTCGAGGCAGTCATTAACTTTGAAAAGGTTAAGATGTTTTTTCTTCATATTGTAAAATACATTATTTTTATCTGACCAATGTTCGCAGGTGGTACGGATTATATTTATGAATTCCCACATTTCCTCGGTTTCCATGCTGGGCTTGAAAATATCTTTTAAAAATTTGGGTGCATTGCTGAAATTTGTGATAAATTCCTTCCATGAATCAGGAAGCACCCCGGGAAATAAGCCCTCGAATTGGGATTTGCCCACAGAAAAAATGTAGGGTTTATTAACTGCCGGCGGAAAATTGTATGGTATTCCCGCATACAATTGTCGAAATTTACTATCTGAAATATGTATCCTTCGATGGCAGTCCAGAATGATATCCCTATCCTTTTCCAGCCGGGTGAGGATCAGGTTCTCATATCTTGGGATCAGCTCGATGATAATTTTGTAGTATGATGTTTCGCCATAAAAAGATTCTTTATCAAAAGTAAGGATGAGCACTCTATCGTTGTCCCTTATCTCTGCATTTTTGACTGTACTTTTGATAAGATGCTGCTTGAGCAAAAGCGTAAGAGGATTATCCTTATTCTCGTTGAGGGTCATATTTTCTGTCATAAAGCATAACGGGTTTTGCCCATTGATAGAAACAACAAATTGTATTGAAGAAAGATCAAAAATATAGGTAGAATTATTAGAATACACATCCCTCACCGTCCTGCTAACCAGGTGTTTTTTGTTTTCTTGAAACCATAATTTGAGAAACGTGTATTCCATATTTATCAAACCTTTTATTTTCACATTGATATTCCAGACAATTCATCAAAATATCAATGGAGGTAATGAAGGGATATTAATGTAAAGCTGGCAAGATTTATCATGATAGAATCGTGGTTACCCAAAAAAGTTTCACAAAAATTTGACAGACAATTTTTTTAAACAACTATATTATATATAAAAAGGCGGCACAATGAGTAGAGTAAAATGTTTGAGCTTACTTCTTTTATTACTATTAATGTATAACACCACCTTTGCCTTAGAGTATG
>MVCT01000062.1 GCA_002049945.1 Candidatus Cloacimonas sp. 4484_140 | reverse complement strand
TGCTTTACAATACAGATAGAATTCTCACTGTTTCGGAGTATTTACAAAAGGAAATTAAAAAAATAGTTCCCCGTAAAGAAATTACCAAAATTGAACTGGGAATTGATGCTGATACTGTAAATTTCATAAAAGAAGATGTAATTATTACTGTGGGAAATGCGATTGATAATATATATAAATTAAAAGGATTGGATACTTTTGCAAAATCCTCACTTTCATTTCCTGATCATAATTTCATAATAATTGGAAATTACGATGAAAAGATAAGAAAAGAAATTTTACAAATTAATCCCCAAATAACATTTACCGGAAAATTGGAACAAAAGCAAGTTTTTGAATGGCTGCAAAAAGCAAAAGTTTACTGCCAGCTTTCTTTTGTAGAATCCTTTGGTGTAGCACTTCTGGAAGCCATGAGTTTTGGATGTGTTCCTGTTGTTACACTAAGAGGTGCCATGCCGGAGATTGTCGGCGAAACTGGTTTTTATACAGAATTTGGAGATGTAAAAATTTTGGAAGCAGGATGTGGTTTGGGTGGCTGGGTCATTTATTTAAAAGAAAGGGGATATGATATTTTAGGTTTAGAATACGAAACATTCATAATCGAACGATCAAAACAATATGATCCAGAGATACCCATTATAAAAGGTGATATTAATGCTTTAGATTTTCCCAATGATTATTTCGATAGTTACATTTCTTTGGGGGTGATTGAGCATTTCGAAGAGGGACCCCAAAAAGCATTATCAGAAGCATATAGAGTTTTAAAACCTAATGGGTTGGCGTTTATTACTGTGCCTTATTTAACAGTATTACGAAAATTAATTGCACATCCATTAAGAGAAATTTATTCAACTTAGCGATAAATCATTTGAAATTATTGATAGAACATTAAATGTCCAATCCCAAAAGGTCGGGAAAGGACATATTCTTTTCATTCCATTTGATGTGAATGCGGTAATTTTGGATACGAATTCTATTAGAAAAAAAATCTGGGTAGAACGAAAAGAGCTGCCTTCCGAGATTGTAGCAAAAGTATCTAAAGGTAAAATACGGAAAATATTATCCAAAATCCTGGAATTTCTTTATCTGCAACGAGATCTGCCTTTTGTGCAATTATGGCAGTTCCCAAAAACTTGGAAAAATCTTTTCATGTTTCGCGTGGACACTGATCATTGCAGTACCTGGCAGGCGCTGGAATTTCATAAAATCTGCAAAAAAAATAATATCTGTGGAACCTGGTTTGTAGATACTGTTTCCAAAGAGACTTTAAAAAATGCGTATAAGAAAATGGATGATCAGGAGATTGCGCTGCATTGCAGACGCCATCTGGTTTTCCATGATTATAAAACAAACCTTGAGAATATTAAAAATGGCTTGGAGGATTTAAAAGAAGTTGGGATAGAAGTAACAGGTTTTGCTGCACCTTTTGGAGATTGGAATGAAAATCTGGGAAAAGTTCTGGAGAAATTTAATTTTGGATATTCAACAGAATTTACTCTGGATTATGACGATTTGCCATTTTATCCATATATACAAGGCAAAAAATCAAGTGTCTTGCAGATTCCGATTCATCCCGTAAGCACCGGTAGATTACGTCGTTCGCATTTTACTGATGAAGAAAAATGGCAATATTTCAAGAAATTTATTGATAGGCAAATTGCTTTGAATGATCCGATATTTATTTATCATCATCCCTCGCATGATCAATTGAATTTATTTAATAAAGTATTCGAATATATAAATTCCAAGAATATCAATAAGATGAATTATAAAGAATTTTCGAATTGGTGGAAAAAGCGTTTAAGCTTCCAGTATGAGCTAAATTTTGCAAATGATGAAATAAATTGTAATTTTGAAAATGAAACCTCCGAATTTTCGTTCAAGATTTCTTACAATAATAAATCTGTGATTACAGCTATAAAAAAATCAATTAAACTCGATGAATTAAATTGGAAGGAACCGGGAAAGGTAGAATGGATATCAAATCTTGAGCGAACAAGAAAAAAGCACTGGCGCGATATTTTGTATAATTATGAATCGAAGAAAGGGAAAAGAAACGTATGAGAATATTTTTAACAAGCTATCAGTCTATAATGCTGAATAAGGGCGGACCTACATACAAATTGCTGCAATTGCAAAAAGCACTACAGCATAGAGAAATTGATGCAAAACTCTTCGATATGTGGGATACAGATATGAAACTCGGAAATGATGATCTTGTTCATATTTTTAATGCAAGTATTTCCACTTTTTCATTAGCCAAAAATCTGGTAGTCAATAGTGCGAAGTACGTTGTAAATCCGATTTTTTACAGTAATCATTCAGCCCAGAAGATACATCTATACAGAATGCTTGAAGCGCCTTTCAGAAAGATCTTTAAACGAACATATTCGGATTACTTCTTTACAAAATATATTTGTGATAATGCAGAAATGGTTTTGCCGAACACCCGTGATGAAGGAAATCTTCTATGCGGTGCACTTGGTGTAAAAAGAGAGAAGCTCGAAGTCATACAAAATGGCGTTGAGGAACGATTTGCCCATGCTGATCCTTCAATTTTTGAGAAAAAATACGGGCTTAAGGATTTTATCTTGTACGTGGGACATCTTGGTCCGTTTCGTAAAAATGGTCTCAATATAATTAGAGCTTTACAAAAAATCGATCATCCCTCTGTGATCATTGCTGATATTTTGAATAATGAGGAAGGAGCTGCATGCAGAGAGGAAATTGGAAAATCCAAGAATATCACTTATATTAAATGGCTCAAGCATGACAATCCGATATTCGCATCTGCCTATGCAGCATGCCATACTTTTATTCTGCCCACTCGCTACGAAACCCCGGGTCGTGCAGCGTTGGAAGCGGGTCTTGCTGGTGCAAATATTGTCATCACTCCTTATGGCGGAACGAGAGAGTATTTCGAGCAATTTGCCGAATATGCTGAGCCGGCATCAATACATTCAATCATAAAAGCCACGAAAAAAGCATTAGAAAAGAAGAAAGATTCTGCATTGAAGGATCATATTAGAAAAAATTTCCTTTGGGATAAAATTGCTCAACAAACTGTAGAGATGTACAAGCGAGTACTTTCTAAATGAAGGAATACGTCGAAAAAATACTACACTACACTGCAGGAAATCTGCTGCAGAAGGTTATTCTGTTAGCACTTCTGCCTGTTTTTACCCACTTTCTTATTCCTCAGGAATATGCGATTTATACAAACATCGTAGTTTTTATCTCCTTCGCAAGTTTGCTTTATTTTCTCGGATTTCAGCAGGCAATTTTTTCGTATTTTTACCACAAGAAAACCCCGGAATATCATTATACTTTGATCAGTTCTATTTTCATCTCACTCCTTGTGTTCGGAGTCATTCTCTCTCTGCTTATTGTGATCTTCCGAGTAGAGCTTTCCCAACTTATTCTTCGCTCACCAGATTATGCACACATCATGATCTGGGTAAGTGTGATCCTCTTTTTTGACGTTATTTACGGTATGGTGCTTAGCATTCTGAATATGATGGAGCGCTCAAAACAGTACATACTTGTTGGGAATTTCAAGCATATTCTTTTATTGATCTTGTTAGTTGTTGCTGCAATTGCTTCCAGATTTTCATTGGATACAATATTTATGTTAATGACGATCTCATCAGCGCTTGCTGTACTGGTGGCAATTGGAGTAATGAGCTCTATCATGAGAGATTTTGCAGCTCAGATCACCGAGAAACGAATATTTTCTTTACCGATTGTGAAAAAAATGCTGTCCTTCGGGCTTATCATGATACCCGGCACTTTTGCTATGCTTATACTCAAGGTATCAGACAGATATATGCTGACCTATCTTTCTGCACGATCTTTATATGATGTCGGAATTTATGCGATCGGTTATCGTATCGGCATGATCATCACATTTTTGAATTCAATTGTTAGTCTGGTTTATTTCCCTTATGCAATGAGAGTTGCAGATGATTCACATGCAAAGGAATCCTTTAAAAAAGTTTTTAATGCGTACGTTGTTTTTGGAGGAATATTAGGATTTTTTGTGATTCTTTTCTCTCCCGAAATTTTCAAAATATTTATCAATAAATCCTATCATGAAGCGATCAGGATCGTGTTCTTCGGAGTTATATCGAATTATCTATATGGCATATTCAATATTATAAATTTGAGTTTTTATGTGAAGAAAAAAGCCGGCAATATTGCCTTTGCAGTAGGATTGGGGGCAATACTCAATATTGTGCTGAATTTCATATTGATCCCAAAATATGGAATTTACGGAGCGGGTATTTCATCAATACTTGCCTTTGGACTTATTGTTTTCTTCAATTATATCATTGCTGAAAAAATGTATCCTATCTCTTATAAAATAGGATACGTTATATTTTCAATTGTTATTCTTATATTGATTTCTTGCATTCATTTTGTGGTGGATTATCAATTTTATCATACGATTATTAAGGTGTTATTTGTAATTATAATTGTTATAATTGCTTTAAAATATGCAAAAAAAAGAAATTTGTTCAATGAAATCTGTCAAAAAATTAGATAGAAAAATTATAATTCGCATCTTGTTGATATTCATGATCATATTGAGCTTACTCTTTATCATGATCACAAGATTTACAAATATTGAAGCGGATCCGGATGTATCAATATCCAAATTAAAAGGTGCTTATGTTACAGACGAGGGATGGAAGTCGGGGAACTCGATAAATAAATATCTCTCCAATAATTGGATGTGTAATGATAAAAATGATATTCTATTATGGCCCGTCATGCCTATTCTTGAATATGTATGTTTTAAAATATTTGGATTGTCTTTATTCTCACTAAGGTTGCCGTCAGTGATATTATCGACACTCTTAATAATTTTACTGGGATTATTTATATATGTAACTAATTCAAAAGATAATTTAAATAAAAAATTATTAATTTTGATAGTATATCTATTATTAGCCGGAACAAATTATTATTTATACATTCAAGGACGAATTGCATTTTTTGATATACCAATGAGTACAATAGGTCTTGCAAGTTTGCTCATATTGTATAAAGCGATCAGGGCAAAAACACTCAAGAAAAAATATATCTACTACGCCATTCACGGATTTGTTATTGCGATTTGTGTCTGTGTTAAAACAACCGGCTTGATATTTTTCCTGTCACCGATTATTTCTCTTTTTATAATGAATATTATCAATAAATCAAACGAAAAATATAATGTGAGAGGATTGATAATATCATTTATAGTCATGGTTTTTGTTACTATTTCCATCCTGTTTATCGTAAATTATAAAATTACTAATGATATTTTTACTATTCCACTGAGATATATCTTCAATCCTAATGCAGTTCATTCCGGACAGCTACATCCCTTGTCGATGATAAAAAATTATTTGAGATTTTTTACTAATAACATTATAATGAATAATCTCGCCCTATTTCTAATGATGCTTATAAGCATTTTGATTGTTCTTTATAAATCAATTAGAAAAAGAAATATCGAAATTTCAGATTCAATAATGCTTTCACTTACAATATCAAGCTTCCTGTTCTTAGGATTTTTTACTCCACAGGCAGAACGATATTTTGTAGTACTGCTCATACCAATGTTATACTTCATTCCAAAACTAATACAATATACAATGTATATATCGGGTAAATATGGAATACATTGGTCTAAGAAACGAATAACATTCAAAAGCTTAGTAAGTGTGTTGATTTTTCTAATTATGTTTTCAAATATTTGGAATGTCTGGAAGATGGAAAATTATATAAGGGATAGAAAATATTCTCTTATGAACGCAGCTCTTTTAATCAAGCAAGAAATTGATAGAGATATGAAACGTCGGGGGAAATTTGCTCCCTATATGATGGTCGGGATGACGACCAGTATCTTAGCAGTGGTTAATAAGATACCTTTTACATATCATCTTAATAATGACCCGGAAAATCATTATTTCATTACCAATGAAAGTGATGAAATCACAAATGACAATTATACGGTAATGTCTCAATACAGGATTTTTAGTATTGATGATCCTGAACTCATATTGTATTTAATGCTTCCAAATGATAAAGATAAATGAGGGTAGAGTGAATCAATCTTCAAGAAATATCCTTTTTATTTCATATTTCTTTCCACCACTTGGCGGTCCGGGAGTGCAGCGCTCGACAAAATTTTGTAAATATCTTCCGGAAAACGGATGGAATCCTATTGTACTAACAGTGAAGGATATTGCCTATGTCGCCTATGATAAAACACTTGAAAGGGAAATTTCAGAATTAGATATCCATCGGACAGGTTCATGTGATATAATGCGCCTACTTTATAAAATAGAAAAGCAAAGCACTTCACACAATAATCAGTCGATTTATACTAAATCCTCCAGTCAGAGAAAGCAGTTTTTCAGGGATATTTTCCCTATAGATTCCAAAATTGGGTGGATTCCCTTCGCTGTTCGAAAAGGGAAGAAAATATGCCGAACTCAGGCAATAGATGCAATATACTGTTCCGTGGGACCATTCTCTTCAGCAATAGTAGGATATGTGCTATCGAAGAAATTCGATATTCCTTTCATTGTTGATTACCGTGATCTTTTCAGGGGAAGACCGGATGCCAGCTACTTTACATCATGGCACGAAAGATATGCCTATAAATGGGAGAAAAAAGTACTCGATCGGGCGCTTTCTGTTATTATCAATACCCATCGTGCAAAAGAGAGGATTCAAAATATATTTCCGGGCATCGAGAAGCGGAAATTCTCCGTAATATATAATGGTTATGATAAAGAAGATTTTGGCCACATTTATGGAACTCACTCAGCAGATATCGTCTTTACTTATACTGGAGGTTTTTATGGAGAGCGTACACCAAAATATTTTCTTCAGGCATTAGCGGAGTTGGAAGATTTGCATCAGCTTCCGGAAAATGTGAAATTCCAATTTATAGGAAATCTACAGGAATCAATTCAGGAATTATTTTATCATTCAGAGATTATGAAGCACATAATATTAACACCACAAGTTTCACACAGAGAATCAGTGAGGTGCCTTTTAAAAAGTGATTTTCTACTTCTATTTATTGCGAAGCGAGATAGTGAGATGGTTGTTACTGCAAAGCTTTTTGAGTATCTTGCAGCAAGAAAACCAATTCTAGCGATGATCCCGAAAAATGGAGAAGCAGCCCATTTAATTGAAAAGTTCTCTGTTGGTTTAATATGCGAACCCGATGATGTGCAGAAGATCAAAGATAATATTCTTGAAATGATAAAATACAAACGAAGGTTCTTGATACATCTATATGAGAAAATTTAGGATCTGTCATGTACAATTGCTGCCGCTTCTTTCAGGAGTGCAGAATATTATGATCCATCTGCTCGATCATCTCGATAAAATTGAGTATGATATCACCGTCATTTCTGCTCCCGATGGACCAATGATAGGAAAGCTGAATGAGATGGATATCAGGCATGTCGCATTCCCGAATCTTATTCAAAAAATTAATTTTCATGACATTCGAATATTCATTCAATTCTATAAATTTTTCAGAAAAGAACGATTCGATATTGTGCATACCCACTCATCAAAAACGGGCTTTATTGGTAGAATTGCTGCAAAATTGGCAGGTATAAAGATCATCATTCACACAATACATGGATTTCCATTCCATTCATTTCAATCAAAAATAGTCATATTATTTTATCAAAATCTGGAAAGAATAGCAGGTATTTTTTGTGATAAAGCAGTATCTGTGAATGATTATGAAAGAGAACTGGCTATCAAGAAGAAATTTATCGCTAAACATAAGATCATAACAATTTATAATGGAATTCAGAAACTTAAATCCATCAGTCATATTAATCGTAGAGAATTAGGCATACCGGATAATGATATAATTATTGGTTCTGTGAGCAGGTTCTCCAAGCCAAAAAATATTATAAATTTGATTTCAGTTGCAATTAATGTAGTTAAAAAGTCTAGTAATATTTCTTTCATATTCGTTGGGGATGGAGAGTTGTTTGAGAAAGCTAAAAAATTAGTAGATAAATCAAAAACTTCACACATAATCCATTTAGTTGGCTGGAAATCAAATATAGCTGAATGGTACGATCTCTTTGATATTGTAATGCTTTATTCAAGATGGGAGGGACTTTCTTTAACCATTCTCGAGGCGATGAGCATGAAAAAACCTCTTATTGTCTCAAATGTAAAAGGGAATAACGAATTGGTACAGAGGAAAAAAAATGGCTACCTTGTCGAGGTTGGTGATCATCAAGATTTGACAAAAAAAATAATATCTCTTTCAAAAGACCCGCAGACGCGAAAAAAATTCGGAGCCGAGAGTTATAAGATATTTTTAGAATACTATACTCTTGATAGGTTCGTAGAATCCTACGAAGAATTATATCAAAAATTGATAAAGAAAAAGCTATGATAAATATTTATGTTACTATAGGATCATTGATACTTGTTTATCTTTTGGTACCGGCAAATATTGCAGTTTCAAGAAGATTTGGTAATATTGATCACCCGAGAGATAGAAGTATTCACGAAAATTCAACCCCTAAAAGCGGTGGAGTGGCAATTTTTATCTCTATCGTTTTAATACAAGCTATTTTAGTTGTGCTTAGGTATCAGGAAGCAAATAGTCTTTTATACGGTTTGTTTATAGGTGGTTTTCTTATAGTTGTTCTTGGTCTTCTTGATGATATTTACGATCTCCCTGCGTGGGTGAAAGTGCTTGTTGAGATAGGGATTGCTCTTCTCATGATATCTTTCAATTTTAAGATCGATCTGCTCACCAATCCCTTTGGAAATCCTATTCAAACCGGTATTTTCTCCTATCCTTTGACCATTTTATGGTTCCTGCTTGTTGTCAATGCAATCAATTTAATTGATGGGCTTGACGGACTCGCCACAGGCATCATTGCGATCGTATCTCTTATTCTGGGTGTTGCCGGCTGGAGTACTGGGAATTATTTTGTTACCCTTTTCAGCTTCTCAATTTTAGGGAGTTGCATCGGCTTTTTGAGATATAATTTCCATCCTGCAAGAATATTTCTCGGCGATGCAGGGAGTCTGTTTTTGGGATTTTGTATTGCTGCACTTTCTGTGGCTGGAAATGCCCAGTACAAAGGTGCAACAGCTCTTACAATGCTTGTTCCGATAATTGTGCTTTCAGTTCCGCTTTTTGACACAATTTTTACGATATTTAGAAGAATAAAATCAACCAAGCACATTTTTCAGTCAGATAAAAACCATCTTCATCATAAACTTCTTGAGATTGGATTGAACTATAAATCAGTTGTACTCATCGGATATTTCATCACACTTCTTTTCGGACTTATCTCCCTGGGATTCCTATTAGTTGACAGGAAAATACTGCTCAGTCTTTTACTTGGAATGGGCGTGTTAATATTAATAATTTTTTATAATATAATAAAAAGCGAGTTCATAAAAAAATGAAAAAAACAGTCTTAATACTCAGTTTGTTATGTTTGATTTCTTTCTCTGCTTTTGCTTACGAAGCAGAAGAAATCTCGCTGGCTAACTGGAAAGTCTTTACGAATACAACATATATACATCAGCTAACCTGTAAAGGAGACTCGGTGATCTCGGCATCCTGGGGTGGAGTAAGCATATATGACACAGAGCACGGTACCTTTACACCTATTACAAAAGGTGATGGTCTTGAAAAAAATGAGTTGTGGTCTGTGCATTATATTCCTGCGATCAATGAATATTGGTTCGGAACCTATACGGAAGGTATCTCTCGTTATCAGGATGGAGAATTACTCAAACCCTATCAATCAAATCAGGGCATAGACGGCTATTTTATCTATGATATTGAAGATAATGGAGAATACATATTCGTTGCATCTGAGAACGGACTATCTATGTTTGAGATCGCGTTAGGCGGAAAACCAATATTCAAGAAAACTTTTGTCTCTCCCCGTTGGCTTTCCAATAATAGGGTGAACGGTATTGCTATTGATGATAACAACCGAGTTTGGGTTGCAACAGATGCAGGAATTGATTATACTGATATTGTATATGATGATATGATCCAGAGTGAAAACTGGCATCATCTCAATACATCTACTGCCGGTTACCCGCTCACGAGTGATAAGATAAAGACTATATCCTATCAAAATTCAAGAATATATTTCGGGACTGAACACGGATTTGCTTACATAAAAGATATTGATGCAGAAACCTTTCAGTATGAGATTTTCAATGTTAGTCTTCCGAGTTATTATATTCAGGACATACAACCTGTTACAGATTCCTTATTCCTCGTTGCTTTTGGTTGGTTTAATGATGATAATCAAAAATTTCTCAACGCTGCCGGTGTAAGTCAATATTCTTATAACGGAACACAATGGACCACACAGCATTGGGATGAGGACAACGATTTTGTCGATCAGGTTTCTGATATAACTCTCGATGATGAACAAACAATCTGGGTTTCAACTTGGGGGAATGATATCTACAGAAAAACCCTTTATGATACCTCATGGCAGAATATCAAACGAAATTGTATCGGATTTAACTTTGTATCTTATGCTTTTATTGATAATGAGCAGAGATTGTGGACAACGAGCGGTATTATAGGTTATGGTGCAAGGCAAGGTGTGAAGGGGATTTCAGTATTTTCTAATAATATGTGGACCACGTATAATAAAACGAACAGCAAACTTGTGGGCGATAAATCTTTTCGTATTACTCAGGATCTTGGGAACAGAATGTGGATTAGCGACTGGAACAAAGGAATTACCCGTATAACAGATTACGGAGAAGCAACTGAGCTGTGGCAAACAATTACGAATAGTTCAACCTGTGATGTGCCCGGTATCATAGATGAAAATACTGTATCATTCGTTCAGGGAGATGAATACGACAATATGTGGATAGGGGATAAAAGTATAAGTATCAAGATCGTAGTGAATGATGATAGTGTATATAGTTTTGTAGGATTTCAAGATAATCATGATCCAATGTCCATTGCCTTTTTGCCCTATAACGAATTATGGCTCGGGGCATACTATAGCGGACTTCGCTACAGAATGGGCACAGGTTTTCCTACTACAGAGGAATTACTATATCCAGTCGACGACCCAGACTTTGCAGGTCCATTCTTAAACATTACTTACCAGGAGTCTGACGATAGGAAATATTTATGGACGGGTGGTATGGATGGATTATATATGTATGATTATTATTGGCAGGATTGGTTCCGATATACCAACGGTCTTGTAGAGGATGTGAAAGTGTTTCGCTGGAATGGCACCGAGTGGGTTAATTATTATTATTACTGGTATGATGAAGATGGTAATCCGGAATCAAGAATGGGAGCAGGCAAATCCACTCAGGTTAATCAGGTCTATGTCGATCAGCATGGGCGAAAATGGATCGCAACTAATGGCGGAGGTATTTCAATGCTCGATGAAGAAAATGACTACTTCACGAATTTTACTACTGAAAATTCATCCCTTCCTAGCGATGTGGTGCTTTCTTTTGCTCATAATATTTATACAGGCGAGCTTTTTGTAGGAACTGCTGAAGGTATGTGCTCATTTAATATCGGAGCTCAGATCAATAACGGACAGGGAACCGGTAACATCGATGATGTAGTGATCTATCCAAATCCATTTAAGCCGGCTG
Organism: Candidatus Cloacimonas sp. 4484_140; assembly: GCA_002049945.1. Lineage (GTDB taxonomy): Bacteria > Cloacimonadota > Cloacimonadia > JGIOTU-2 > JGIOTU-2 > Celaenobacter. The sequence goes on along the minus strand of MVCT01000062.1, from coordinate 1,567 downwards.
AACATTCATGTATCTATTTTGAGTCCAGACCTTATGCAAAACTTCCTACTGGGGAAAATATGCTCTATATCTACAATCTCGCTGGTGAATTGGTTGCAGAACTTGAAGAGTCAGATCATTTTAGATTTTTCTGGGATGGTAAAAATATTGGAAAGGATGTTGCGAGCGGTATATATTTCTTTGTTCTTTCTTCTAAATCCGATAAAACTTATCTGAACGGAAAATTTGCAATAATCCGCTAACGTGCAATCGGAGTAAAAATGGCATTCCAATTGCATGATAATATACAATTTGTTCCGGGCGTCGGACCAAAAAGGGCAAAACTTCTCAAAAAATTAGGTGTAAAAACAGTCAAAGACCTGCTCTTTTACTTTCCAAGGGATTACATTAATAAAATTTCCGACAAGCGTATTGCAGATCTGAAGATCAATGATATGGCAAGTGTAAAGGGGCGTATTACCGGCTTTGATACAAAAGGGAATAGATTTCAAAAGCAGCAATTCCGCGTATTTGTTTCTGATGGAAGCGGCTATCTTACCTTAATGTGGTTCCGTCCAGGTCCATGGCTTATCAAACAGTTTGAAGTTGGTAAAGAGATTTACATACTTGGGAAAATTCAGTACTACTATAACAAATTATGTATGACCCATCCTGATTTTGAGATCGTGCAGGATAAAGAAAAGAAAAGCTTTTGGGTCGAGCAGGATATTCTCCCTCTGTATCATTTAACTGAGGGAATTTCTAATAAGGTGTTACGAAAAATCATTCGAACCATTTTATCTCAAGACCTTTTTCTTGATGAAACCTTGCCGGCATATATAAGAGATACTAAGCAGCTTATGCCATTGAATGAAGCTCTGCATAAGATACATATTCCTGATTCTAATGAAGATATTGCTGCATCACGTAAAAGGTTTGTATTTGAGGAATTATTTTTCCTCGAGCTGATGCTTGCACGAAAGAAAGTGAACTGGCATAAAGCTTCCGGTTATTCTATGGAGCTAAAAAAAACCTATACCACCAAATTGAAAAAGAAACTTCCTTTTACACTGACCCATGCTCAAAAAAGAGTACTTAACGAGATCGTTGAAGATATGAGATCTCCCCATCAAATGAATAGACTGCTGCAAGGGGATGTGGGATCAGGAAAGACGATTATATCAATTTTTGCGATGCTTCTGGCTATCGAGAATGGGTTTCAGGCAGCGATCATGGCGCCTACAGAAGTACTTGCAACTCAGCATTACTTCTCTTTAAAGGAATTCCTCGAGAATTTTGGTTTGCGTGTAGAGCTTTTACTTGGGGGCGTTTTTGCAGGAAAAGAAGACATCAAAGCAGCCATAGAAAGAGGTGATGTGAATATTGTAATTGGCACACACTCGCTCATTCAGAAGGATGTAAATTTTCATAAACTCGGCATGGTTGTCATAGATGAGCAGCATCGTTTCGGTGTGATGCAACGGCTTACATTAACTCAAAAAGGACAAACGCCAGACAAACTTATCATGAGTGCAACTCCTATTCCTCGCTCTCTTGCTCTGACTGTTTACGGTGATCTTGACGTCAG
>MVCT01000061.1 GCA_002049945.1 Candidatus Cloacimonas sp. 4484_140 | reverse complement strand
AAGTGAAACTTGTTGCACTTCATATTGATAAACAGATGGAAATAAAGAAAACACTTATCTTCAAAGACTTTAAACGTGATTGGAAAAAAGCGGATAAGAAATACATTGCATTTCTGGATTCGTTAAGAATCAAAGATGATTTCGATTATGTTATTCTGCTGGGAGATTATGATGATGAGCCAGTGCAAAGACTGGCAACCAAAACACGCAGCAATCTTGAAGAACAGAAATTCGTCTGGATCGGGAAAAACGAACCGCCGGAAACTGTGCCTGATTACATAACTTCCTCTGAATATGAAAAATTCATGGAAGATAATCCTGAACTGAAACATCGTTTGATCACATTCTATTATGATTTGGAAAATGAGAAGTGGATGATGTTCGAGGGCAATTGGGATTTGTTGTTTAAATGATTTTTACCGCAGAGAACATTGAGAATGTAGAGAAATTATCAGTATTTTAATTCCATTAAGATATCGAGAAATAAATTAACAGTAAAACTTAATATTTACAAGTAAAAGAAAAAGATCATTTGGAGACATGAACATGCGGTTTGTTCTCATTGCCAACAAGCGATTGATGAAATGGAAATATTTAATGAATTGTAATAATATAAAGAGCTGCGTATATACATCTGGTTATAAAATATATATGGAATTCCGTATATACCTAAGTTAGTAGCAACTTCAAAAATTAGGAGTGTAAATGAAAAAGATACTTATTTATTTTTTTGTAATATTCGGAATTATTAATTCGTTCTCACCATTATTTGGTATTTATCACAAAATCGGAGACTATAATTCTGGGGACAGAACTTTATCTTTGGACATTAAAAATGAAATTGTTTATACAATCAAAAATACCGGTCTAATTGAAATTTTAGATGTTAATGATCCTGACCAACCTCAATTAATCGGAAGTTGCCAAATACCTGATGCTATTCTGGGTGGTGGGAATCAGATTATTGTATCAGATTTGTTAGCATTTGTATTAACTTTTTCGGACGGAATTCAAATAATCAACATATCCAACCCTATCGAACCACAAATAATTGGGAGTTATAATTACAACAATGCAAATGATTTAATTATCTCAAGCAATTATGCATATATTGCTGGTTATAATAAATTATATATTTTAGATATTTCAGAAATATTAAATCCAATATTAATTGGTCAATGTTCAGGTAGTCTTTGTGATATTGATTTATTTGATAATAAAATATATGGAGTTCATAATAGTAGCCCAAATAACTTAAGGATAATTGATGTAAATGACCCTACAAATCCTGAATTATTAAGTGATTTCGATTTACCAATATATTCTCCTGGTGGTATTGCAGTAAAAGATTTTACAGCCTTTATTGCTTATGGTGGGTTACTTTGGAGCATCGATGTCGAAAATCCTTCAAATCCGGTTATGTTGGATACTTTAGATATTACTAATCACACTAACAGAATTATTATTAAAGAGAACAAAGCGATAATAACTAATTCAACTTCCGGCTTTGAGGTGATTGATATTACCGATCCTTCAAATATGGCAATAATCAGTTTTTATGATACTCCGGGCTCAGCTGAACAAATTAACACCATTGGAGACATCGTTTATGTTGCAGATTGTTTTTCAGGTATTCAGATAATTGATGCCAGTGATCCTTCAATTCCAAATTTATTTAGTAGATTTCGTACAATCAGTAGAGCTACCGGTTTAGATTTCAAAGATAATTATTTATTTATCGGAGATGATTATTTAGGTCTCGATATTGTCTCTGTTTCAGATGTATACAATCCCGAACTAATTGAAACTGTTTCTTTGTATAGTTTCGGAGGAACAACCTCTGTTGATCTATTAAATGATATCGCATATTGTTGTACTGGTTATCAAATTTGTTCAGTAAATTTTGTAGATATTAGTGATCCTATAAATTCCTTTTTAATAGATTCTTTGTATGTTTCAGGTTTTATGTCAGCAACAGGTTGTGTAAATAGCTCAAATGCTTTTATAGGTTCTGACTATGGCAATTTACTCATTTTTGAAGAAACTAATCTAATAAGTGAATACACTACTTCAAACGTAATTTATAATCTATCGGCAGACGAGACATATGTTTTTTTGGCTGAAGGAGAAAACGGAATCGAAATTGTAGATGTAAGTAATGTGTTCAATCCAATTTTTTCAGGAAATTATAATACAAATGGTTTCGCACATAATGCAACAATTAGAAATAATTTAATCTATGTTTCTGATGGAGAAGAAGGCATTCAGATTATTGATGTAACAGATTCTCAAAATCCTATTCATATTTCATCAATAAAACCAAATTATAATTCTGATGTTTATGCAAAGGCAGTAATAATCGATAATTCTTTGATATTTTTTGATAAAGAATGGAATGAATTATTTATTTATAATATTGAAAATCCATACGAACCACTTTTTGAATCGTCTTTTAAATGGAATTCAACAATGATAGAATTTCATATTAACAATGGTGTTTTATTCAGTGTAGATTCATACTATGGTGTTTCAATAATTGATTTTCTCGGATATCTTTCGGCTGAAGAAATCAATATACGTAATATTAATTATTTGCTTTCTAACTATCCCAATCCTTTCAATCCAATAACAACAATTGATTTTTCTATCCCAAATTATTCTAATGTTGAACTCACGATTTACAATATCAAAGGACAGAAAATCAAAACTTTAGCTCACGATGAATTTACTAAAGGTTCTCATTCAATTATCTGGAATGGAAAATAAAAAAAAGAAGCTGTTAACAAGAGCCTTCACATTCAAATTGATAGAAAAGAAAGAAGAACGTGGCAGGCTCGAACCGTTATATGCAATTCAAAAAATATGATACTACCATAGAATGTTCAATTTCATACTCGTTTTTGTAATTTCCCTCCCTTGGGTGTCAAGAAATTGGTGGAATTCCGAATCAGTAAATTTGAAATTAGAAATGGGTAAATGTGTTCAATTGTAACTCAACATTCAGATGTTGAGATGCGCAAGATCAGTCTTCGTTTCACTACGCCTTGACAGGTTGGAATCTTGCGTTAATTAATGCATGCTTCAAATCGTTGATAATCCCCTATTAAGTTTTCGTGTCATTTCGTGAATTTCGTGGTTCATTATTAATCTGGGCATTCTTTACTCTATTTTTCATACTGAACTCCATGCGATCCTCGCTTTTCGCTCTTCTCTCCTCGCTTTTCGCTCTTCTCTCCTCGCTTTTCGCTTTTCGCTCTTTTCTCTTCGCTCCTCTCTCCACGCTTTTCGCTTTTCGCTCTTCTCTCTTCGCTCCTCGCTCTTCTTATCGGATCAGTTATTAAAAAAAAGGCATGACCAAATTAATGCTCATGCCATACATAAGTGACAATACTTGATTCTCTAATAAGATCTTCTACTAAAGTCTCTTCGGTTATCTCTTTTCGGACGTGCTTCGTTGACCTTCAGGGAACGACCTTTAAGGTCTTTTCCATCCAGGTCAGCAATTGCTTTTTCAGCTTCAGCAGGTTCTGACATTTCTACAAATCCAAAACCTTTTCCGTCAATGACAATAACCTCAACCACTTCACCACATTCAGAAAATAATTCTGAAAGATCGTCTTTAGTGACTGAATAATCAAGATTACCCACATAGAGTTTTTTACCTTGCATTCTTTCTATTCTCCTATTTTTTTTGTTCTCATACTTATCATGAAGAATAGACGTAAAAAAATCTACTTTCAATCTTAAATATTCTGAACTTAATAACTTAACATGTAAGTTACATTATAAGTGGTGCATAAGAATCCTATATTAATGTCGTCAAGAATTTTAATAATAAAATTAATGTTTTCCTTCTGCAGTCACATAAAAATCCAATTTAATTTTGCTTAATTATTTATTTAATTCCTTCCTCTAAATTTCAAATTTTGTTAAACTTGATACTATAAACTGGATACTGGGAGTAGTGAAGACGTGCCTGCCTGATGTTGAGATACGCAAGCTTGGAACCTTACGTTACAAATACTGGATTCCCTCCCCCCAATCCGTCAGCCGACGGAGGAAAGGTTTGCTTGTGTGTAGTTCATAGCGATACTTAGTAAACATCTTCATACTGAAAAGATTTTACTTTTTGAAATCGAATTACTTTTCACTGCTCATTCTTCTCTCCTCGCTCCACGCTTTTCTCTCCACGTTTTTCGCTCTTCTCTCTTCGCTCCTCGCTTTTCATATTCCTTCCTTTCTTGACACATAAATTCTTTCAAAATAAGTGGGCTCAATGACAACAAAGACCTTTCAGGGATTATTAAATATTCCTCGTAATCATAAACCCATTTTGTGGGAATGCCCTTTTGATAAGAACGGGGCATATTACGATTTCCCCTATCGGCTCATTTCTCAATACAAGCTGGTAAGCGGCGTGCGCATCACCTGCGAAGTCAAAAGAAGAAGAATTGAGAACATCGTAAATATCTGTGGCATAGAGCCGGATGAGTTCCGCAACCGCACACCCTTTGCAGAACTGCTGCCCGTCAACCCTGATGAGAAATTTGATTTCGGAGCTTCAGAGTATGATTCCCTGCGCATAATCGACCTGATGATACCAATCGGCAAAGGCACACGCGGCTTGATAGTTTCCCCACCAAGAGCAGGCAAAACAGTCCTACTCGAGCAAATTGCAAATTCACTTGTACATATCGACCAAAAGGTGCGTGCCATCGTGCTTCTCATAGACGAGCGTCCCGAGGAAGTTACTTCCTTCAAAAAAAATACAAATGTGCAGGTCTTTCACAGTTCCTTTGATCAGGGACTGAATTCCCATGTACTGCTTTCCAATTTCCTGATCGATCACATCAAAGTGGAACTGGAATGCGGACACGATACAGTCATTCTTCTGGACAGTTTAACGCGTATGGGACGGGCGTACAACAGCAGTGAGAGGAATCCACAAAGCAGAACGATGTCCGGCGGATTGGGCTCGTCAGCACTCGAGTTACCCCGCAAATTGTTCGGACTAGCGCGAAATATTCAGGACGGCGGCTCGTGCACAATTTTGGCTACCATCCTAACAGATACCGGCTCACGAATGGATGAGATGATCTTTCAGGAATTCAAAGGAACAGGCAATTGTGAGATAATCCTCGATAGAAAAATCGCTGACCAGCGGGTGTATCCTGCGTTCAATATTCTTGAAAGTGGGACGAGGAAAGAAGAATTACTGGTATCCGCTGTGCAGCTTGAGAAGATCAACAAGTTGAGGAAATCATTATTGCAACTTGATAAGGTGGATGCGATTTTGAAACTGAAGAAATTGGTGATGGAATATAAGAATAACAATGAGCTGATAAACAACCTGTGAATTTGTGATTTAGTTCTTGTGTGCCCAAGCTCAACTCAGGCACTAGGAAAACTATAATATAATCTCAGGCGGTGACATATTATTTCGTAGTTTTCGGGCGAGTTTTTTCAATTTTTGGTTGTATAATATTTTCATTTAACACACCTCTCGGCTGAAGCCGTACTCTTCTTGTTAGAGGAGATTTTTTCGATTATTTATTATTTTATAACGATTGATAAATACTTGATGCAATAGATGTTCAAAATGTCAAATAATCTGATAATCTAAATGACCACTTGCGGACGGGGTGTGTTATTTTATTAACTTTTCTCAAGATTACACACCCCACAGCTGAAGCTGCTTTCCTCTCTATAGGAGATTTTCCCGATTGAGTACAAACTTGGCGCATGGGTAACAGAATAAACCGGGGACATAGGTGACACGAGAATAAACTATGGTATGGAAGTACGCGCAATGTTCAGATCAGAATAGATCAGAGTGACAATATTTTTAATTTTGAATTACATTTTCTATTTAATCGGCTCAAACACCCATCCCCAGACGTCTTCGCCTGCGATTTCTCGAAATAATTTCCAATTTGCTTTCATTCTCATACCATTCTTAACTTTCGGAGTTGTGATCCGACCCATTGCTTTTATGCCGTTATCGAACTGACATACACCGATAGTTAGATATCTGTCGTTGATCCCCCATGGCAACTGAAAGATCTGGGAAAAAGTGATTAGTGTACATTCATCTGTAAATGGGATAACTTCAAATTCTCTATTTCCGCATTTAAGACATACAACACGCTCCGGATAGGTAACTCTGCCGCATTTTTTACATTTATATGCCTTATCATTTTTTCTTTTCATTATTTCTCCCTTCTAAGCACGAGAGCAACGACATTGTTTCCGAATCCGCCGAAATTCACTGTTAATGCTGTTCCGGCATTCTTTACCTGTCTTTCACCTGCTTCACCTCGTAACTGCCATGTAGCTTCCACTGCTTGAGCAACGCCTGTAGCACCTACAGGATGACCTCTCGACTTCAAACCGCCCGAAGGATTGATCGGCAAACTGCCTGTGATCTTGTTCTCTCCGGACTCTATGGCTTTCTTATATCCACCTTTTTTATACAGACCCGCATGCTCTGCTTCGGCGATCTCCAATATGGTGAATGCGTCGTGCAGTTCAGCAAAATCAATATCCTTTGCAGTGATACCTGCTCTTTTGTATGCCTGTTTGCATGCCATCGTAACGGCTTTTAGATCAATCGGGTCTTCCCTTTCTGCCAGCGTGAGAGTATCTGTCGCTTGTCCGAATCCTGCCACACATATCACGGGCTTATTGAATTCTTTAACTCGATCCTCAGGACAAAGTATAATCGCAGCACCACCGTCACTTACAGGACAGGAATCAAATAAATGCAGAGGTTCTGCAAGAGGTGAATTATTTATTGCTGCATCTGGTGAATCCAGAATCCCTTTCATGGCAATATCCATTTGAACATGAGCATAGGGATTCATAAGTGCGTTCTTGTGATTTTTTATTGCGACTTCTGCGAGATGACGACGTGTATATCCATATTTTTCCATATACAGATTCGCAAACATTCCAGCCATGCCGGGCAAAGTAATCCCATAGATATATTCTGCATCAGGATGGGTCAAAGTAGCCACAAAATCCGTTGCTCTCCAACCGCTGACATCCCTCATCTTCTCGCCACCAACCACGAGCACAAAATCATAATAACCGGAAGCAACAGCCATCACTCCATTTTTGATAGCAGAACCGCCTGAAGCAGGTCCGTTCTCGATCGTGTCCGCAGCAGCCGGGATCAGTCCGATATTATCAACCAGACCGCTGGCAATAGCTGTTCTGTGATTCAGGATTCCTCCGCCCATATTTGCGACATATACCAACTCGATCAGCTTAGGATCAATACCCGCATCATCAATTGCATGGATTGAAGCTGAAGATAGGATATCCATCAGAGTATCACCTTCCAGCCTTCCAAAATCGGTCATGCCAACGCCTAATATTGCTACATTTCTCATTTTGACCACGCTCCTTTCATACCGCAAATCTGCGTAACAATTGATTCTTCATCAGCAATAATGATCTCGCTTTTTGCCTTTTCAAGCAAGTCTTCAGGACAAGGCCGCGATCCTGCGACAAGCCGATCCTTGCTTTTGAAATATAAATCTCGAGTCAGCATAAAAGAATCCGCACCTCCGAGTTCGTGCTGCACACCGAGCTGTTTTATCAGGTCATATTCTATCATCCAGCGCCGGAAACCGATGGGAGATTCTGCAGTGATCCATACTTCGTCCTGATTCAGAAATTCAATATGATGCTCCATCTTTGATGCAAAGAGATGAGCACCGATACGTAAGCCGCGCTCGATCGCCAGCGTATGCAGACTGATACCGATCTTATCCGTAAGCATTCGTCCGTTCACCACACCCACAAGAATATTATCGATCTGCCCAACAAGCACATAGCAATTTCTGTAGCGATATTTATACCATGCAAGAAGCTCGGCATACACGCGTGAGCCAACCACATCATAGAAATCCCGCTCGATCTTTATCGTGGGCTTGACTGCCTTCATGATCGTTGGTGCTTCTCTGCGCGTAGCAGCACGGACAACCATCTGTCCGCCAGTTGCCAGAGTAATAACTTTTGCGGGATACTCAGGCATTTCTAATTCCGCAGGTCGTAACATTTGTTCCAATTCCATATCCATACTTTATCCTCCGTGTTAATTATTTTTAATGAATATTTTATTTTTGATTTTGTTAATTTTTATTTTTGATCACAGCAAGTGCAACCTTTTCCGCAGTAACAGGCATTGTTTTGATCCTTATTCCAAGCGCATCCTGAACTGCATTTGCGACCATCGGGGCTGCCGGTATCATCGTGTGCTCCCCTACGCCGCGTGCGCCAAAGGGTCCGTCCGGCTGAGGTACTTCAATAATGATGGGCACTATCTCATCGGGAACATCCTTTGAAGTCGGAATTTTATAATCAGTAAAATTTGGATTCAGAAGTTTTCCTTTTTCATCATATCTCATGTCTTCATAAAGCACTGTGGAGAGTCCTTGCAGTAATCCGCCTGTGATCTGACCATTTACCAGATCGGGATTTATCGCCTTGCCTGCATCGATCGCCTCCACCACTTTTTTCACATGCATTTTTCCGGTTTCTTTATCAACTTCTAAGATTATTGCTGCTGCACCAACTGTGTAATGCACATTGGGATGACCACCCTGGCTTGTTTCAGGATCGCTGTTCGCAGAGGTGAACTCGGGCATGAAATTACCTCTTCCGAGAATTGGTCCACCTTTGAAAGTCCCATCATCTGCCTGTATGCCGTTAATCACAAATTCTTTGAGAGGGAGTTCGAAGCTTTTTTTAGTTTTACTTTTAACTTTTTCATCCTCCAGATACAGTTTATTTTTAGGAATATCACACGCTCTTGATACAACATTAAAAATCTGATCCCGTGCATCGAGAGCAGCATTTTTTACTGCATTTCCGCAAGACCAGGTTACATGTGACGCTACAGTCTGCCATTCATACGGATTTCTGTCTGTGTCAGGATTTTCCGTTCTGATCTTGGAAACTGGAACAGTGAGAATTTCAGCAGCGATCTGAGCCATGACTGTAAGAAATCCCTGTCCCATATCCATGCCAGAGACAAGAATATTTATACTACCATCCTCGCTGAATTTAATGAATGCTGCAGAAGATGCATTAGGCGGCATGGCTGGAGCTTTCCAGAGCAAAGAAAATCCTTTTCCAATAACTTTATTCGAATCATCGGATTCCACCTTTTTTCCCCACTCGATTTCCTTTGCCACTGCATCAATAGCTTGGATTAATCCGCTTGGATTCATCGGCACACCATAAGCCAATGTATCTCCTTCTTTGATAGCATTTTTCTTCCTGATCGCCACTGGATCGAGCTTGAGATGAGCAGCGATTCTGTCGACATGCGACTCCAGTCCGAACGTAAACTCCGAATAGCCAAATCCGCGATATGCTCCGCATGGAGGAAGATTCGTATACAAGCAAACCGAGTCTATGAGAATATTAGGAAAGCGGTATGGTCCTGTTGCAGATAGTCCGATGGCATTAACGACATTTGCTCCGTATTCTGCAGAAGCTCCCGCATCCCAATAAAGTCGATGATCGATTGTTGTGAAAGTGCCGTCCTTTTTCACACCGATCTTCAGTTTTGCTATGACGCCAAGCCGTTGCGAAGTGTTGTAGAATTCCTTTTCACGCGACCAGATAACTTGAACGGGACTTCCTCTCAGCTTAGTTGCCATTGCAGCAGCGAGGATTTCCATTGACACTCCGGCTTTACCGCCAAATCCTCCACCGATCGGAGGAGCTATCACGCGCACATCTTTATGCGTAAAACCAAGCGGAGCAAGGGCTTCTACGAATAAATTCCTTTGCGTATGAGGTGATTGCACTCTACCTTTACCAGTTTTACTGCTCGTTCTGCAATTCTTTTATCGCGTGAAACAACTGCTGCGATTTGTTCTCCTACAAAGCGGACTTTATCCATTGCAAAAATGTACCTATCCTTCATATAGAGTCCGAATTTATAGGGAAAATCCTTACCTGTAAAAACCTTAATTACGCCCGGGTATTTTTCTGCTTCCGAGGTATCGATGTTCTTTATGAGCGCATGAGCTTCTGAGCTTTCCACAAGAGCGGCATAGAGCATATTCGGTCCGTATTCGAGATCATCGGTAAAAAGAGTTGAGCCGCTCACTTTTTCTTTTCCGTCAATTCTGACAACCGGCTTTCCAACATATTTTAAATTATCCATTAGTAACTCCATTTATTTCACGCAAAGTGCGCAAATTTTCACGCAAAGTGCGCAGAGAATCTCGCAGAGTACGCTGAGAAATTATAAAATTTTCTATAACAGGACAAGCGCTTATTTTATTATTTTTCATCTGAAAACTCTCTCATATTAAGCTGCACCTTTTCATTTTTCTTCTTTGCGTTATCTGCGTGAACCTCTTCATCTTTGCAAGAACCTATTCTTTTGAGACCTTAAACACAGCATCAAGGATTGGCAGATATCCTGTACATCTGCACAAATTCCCTGAAAGTGCTTCTTTGATCTCTTCGATGGTGGGATGTTGATTATTATTCAGTAATTCCGTAGCAGAAATTATGATACCGGGAGCGCAGAATCCGCACTGGAATGCATTGTTATCAATCATCGCTTCCTGCACCTTGGTCAATCCGTGCTTAGAAATTCCTTCAACAGTGACAATTTCCTGTCCATCGACCTCGACAGCAAGAATCAGGCAACTTCGGACACTTTGTCCATTCAGAAGTACATTGCAAGCGCCGCAATCTCCTCTATCACAACCACATTTCGGGCTTTTAACACCCAATTTTTCACGTAAAACTTCGAGGAGAGTTTCATGGAATTCAACATTGATAACTCTTTTTTCATGATTGAGAATAAAATGTATTTCAGGCATTTACACCTCCATGCAATCGAGAGACCGCTTTCTTCAAGCCCCTTTCGAACATCACACCCATCATATGAGCTCGATATTCGTTGGTTGCTCGTATATCTGTGATTGGCGAGATCTCTTCCTGTAAAAGATGCTTTGCTTCCTCAATAAGCACATCAGAAATCACCTTGCCATGCAGAAGTTTTTCCACGCTGAAAACTCTCTTTGGGACAGGTCCCACCGCACAGAATGCAACATTGTAATGAAGGTCTTCAAATACCAGAATGCAGACTCCAGCCTGTGCGAGATCCTCACCGGAATATCTTCCGAGCTTCTCATAACGTCCTGCATGTTTCGTATCCGTCAATCGGATTTCAATGCCTGTAACGAGTTCATCGGCACGAAGAGCTGTTTCTTTCGGACCGGTAAACCATTCTGTTATCGGTATGATCCTTTCTCCTGAGGCGCTTTTCGCAATAATATCAGCATCATACACGAGCAAAACCGGGGCAGAATCAGCAGATGGAACAGCGGAGCAGATATTTCCTACAATAGTGGCTCTGTTACGAATTCCCATCGAAGCAACAGTTTGTGACATCTCTTTTATGAGGGGAAAATATTTTTTGATGATCTCCGATTCGATCAATTCCCTAAAAGTCACGCATGCACCGATGAAGAGCGTATTGTCTTCGAATAGGATTTCGTGCAGGTTTTTTATTCCTTTTATATCGATCACAGTATCGGGCATTTTGATATTCTCTTTCATCTGCACGACAAGATCGGTGCCGCCTGCAAGTATTTTCGCTTTTTCTCCATGTTGTGAAAGAAGATCAGTCACCTCATCGAGAGTGGTTGGTTTACAATATTCAAAATCATGAATTATAGACATTTTGTCCTCTTATCATAACTAATTTTATACACTATTTATTTTCATTTTTCGCGTCTTTCGCCTGCCTCGACGTAATGCAATGGAGACGGGTGTTTTTCGCCTGTCACGGCGGAGCGAAGCATAGTCGGATGGTTAAAATCCTTTCTATTCCGGGGGTTCAAGAGCAACGATACGGCACATGGATGATTCCAATTCAATACCACGCAAAGGGAACAGCCCGATCCATACACGCTTATTATTCACTTTATTCAGTTCACCACCCAGATTTTCTGCATGAAGAAGTCCCTTAGGGAAAAGATTCAAATGCATTACCTGGTAGTATTCTTCGAGCGGGAACATCTCATCCCATGTTTTATTGTATTTGGCTTTTAGCTTTTTCTCAGCTTCAATGAAGGGTTTCGGATGCCAGTCTCTGATGATCGTATTCATCGGATGGTCTGCGCTTCCGCAATCTACGCCAATCCACTTTAGTTTCATATCAAGAGCCCATTTATGGAATTCAGGATCAGGTCCCGGATG
>MVCT01000003.1 GCA_002049945.1 Candidatus Cloacimonas sp. 4484_140 | reverse complement strand
GAAGATATTACAGAATCCAAAAAACTTGAGCAAGAGTTAAAGGAAAGTGAAGAGAAGCTTCGTCAAACACAAAAGATGGAAACCATAGGCCGTCTTGCTGGTGGAGTTGCGCACGATTTCAACAATCTGCTAACCGCAATCAATGGACGCTGCGATCTTCTACTTCGGAAATTGAATAAATCAGATCCGATTTATGGTGAGCTGAAAGAAATCCGCAAAGCCGGTGGCAGAGCTGCTTCATTGACTAAGCAACTTCTCACTTTCAGCAGGCAGCAAATAATCGAACCAAGAATCCTCAATCTGAATAAAGTAATTGAAGATGTTCGAGAGATGCTTCAAAGATTAATTGGCGAGGACATAATTTTAAATACTGAGTTTGAGGATAATTTATTTATAAAAGCAGATAGTAATCAGATTGATCAGATACTCATGAACCTTGCTGTGAATTCGAGAGATGCTATTCATAATGGTGGAAAACTTACGATTAAAACTTATTCTTATACTATTCATGAGGATGAAATTATTGGACATGTCGAATCACTTAGTCCAGGAAATTATGCTGTTATTGATGTGACAGATACAGGTTCCGGTATGAGCAAGGATACTGTTTCTCGAATATTTGAGCCCTTCTTTACAACAAAGAAAGTAGGCAAAGGTACTGGACTCGGTCTTGCAACTGTATATGGAATTATCAAGCAAAGTAATGGTGGAATCGAGGTTGACAGCCAAATTGGTAAAGGTACTACTTTCAGAATCTATTTTCCTCTAATTGAACCGGTTGAGGAAGAAGTTTTTGAGCATGAAAAAGTGGAGATCACCCCAATTGTATCATCATCTGTAGATAAACAATATACTATACTACTCGTCGAGGATCAAGAGATGGTAAGGGACCTTGTAACAGAAATTCTGGAAGACGAGGGTTTCAAGGTTATTACCGCTTATAACGGCTTAAACGCACTTGAAGTAACAAAAGAGTATACAGATCCAATCGACCTTATGCTTACTGATGTTATCATGCCGGAGATGAATGGAAAAGAACTGGCTAAAAGGATAGAGGTCGAAAAACCTGAACTCAAAATTATTTTCATGTCCGGCTATACTGGTGAAGAAATGCGCAATCGCGGCGTGCTCGAACCCGGGACTAACTTCATTCAAAAACCATTTGCACCTGATTCTTTAGTAGATAAAGTACGAGAAGTTCTTAACAGCTAATTCAATTATTTTCCTACACAAAATCGATCAAATATCGAATTTATTATATCTTCACTGCTGATTTTACCAATTATTTCCTCAAGATATTCACTTGCTTCATGAAGATCAAAAGCAATAAATTCAAGCCCTTTTTCTGCTTCTGTCGTTTCTATTGCCTGGTTTATTGCTTTCAAACTTTTCTCTGCAGCACTGAGCTGACTGATAATACCACCAGTTAGATCAAATTTCTGTATATCAACATTTTTAATTATTTCTTGCTTCAGCCGGTTTATTCCATTGCCTGTTTTTGCTGAAACGAAGATTAATTCTTCCACTTCTATTTCTTTCTTTTCAATTAAATCCGATTTATTCATAACAGATATCAATTTTGTTCCCTCAAAACTCGGAATAAATCCGATTTATTCATAACAGATATCAATTTTGTTCCCTCAAAACTCGGAATAGATGTTTCACGTGAAACAGTACAATCTTCAATCCATAAAATAAGATGTGCGTTCTTCAAAATCTTATATGCTTTTTCTATGCCAAATCGCTCAATTTCATCAGCCCTTTCTCTTAAACCCGCAGTATCGAAGAGTTTTATTAAATAGCCCTCAAGAGCAATATCTTCTTCAATATAATCTCTTGTTGTACCTGGAATTTCTGTCACTATCGCTCTTTCGTTCTCAATTATTTTATTGAACACACTTGACTTTCCTGCATTAGGAGGTCCTGCGATAACAACCCTGTAACCATCATGTAGTATCAATCCCTCTTGTGCCGATGAGATCAATCTTCCGATCTTTGTTTTAATCTCTTTAAGTACAATAAGATAATCTTCATATTTTTTGTGCTCTAACCCTTGATCAGAAAAATCTATGTCCAGCTCAATTTCTGATCTTATTGTTGAAATATCATCCAAAATTAATTTAATGGCGTGGTGCAGCTTTCCTTCCAGTTGAAATAGCGCTGATTCCAGAGAATGCTTTGTTGATGCCTGTATAAGATCTATCACTGCTTCTGCTTCAGTGAGATCGATCTTGCCATTAAGAAATGCTCTTTTTGTAAATTCGCCTTTTTCGGCATGCCTCGCACCATTCCTCAGAATTGTCTGAAGTACTCGTTGAGTAACGAAGGAACCTCCGTGACAACTTATTTCTAAAACATCCTCTCCTGTAAAACTGTTTGGTTTCTTAAAAACAGAAACAAGTACTTCATCTATCAATGAATTGTCATCAAAGATTTTACCATAATATATGTGGTGTGACTGCATCTCTTTCGCAGAGAGATTGGATTTAAATATTTTCTCAAGAATTTTAGTACAATCTACTCCGCTTATTCTAATTACAGAAATCCCACCAATTCCAGGCGGTGTCGAAACTGCTGCAATCGTGTCATTATGATTAATCATAATGTGAGTATATATGAATAAATATTTTGTGCTGTAAGACCAATCTTTTCTCTTAAAATATTCGCATCACCATAAGTAACAAATTCATCCGGAAGCCCAAAACGAGTTATATTAAATGAGAGATTCAATTCGTTGCAACTTTCTATAACTGCGGAACCAAATCCTCCATAAAGAGCATTTTCCTCAATCGTAATTATGTTTTTAACTTTCTTCTCATGTAGATTCTTCAACATACCCTTATCGAGAGGTTTAATGAACCGGGCATTTATAAGGAATGTGTTTATCTTTTTTTTCTTAAGCTTATTATAAACCTCAAGCCCTATCTTAAAACTTGTTCCGGCGCAGATAATTGCTGTTTTTTCTCCTTTATAGATTACTTCCGATTTACCCAAGCTAATTCTTTGTTTCCCAAAATCATATACACCTATCCGACCCCTGGGATAGCGTATAGCAATTGGTCCCTTTTGATAGTTATTCATGAATAGAAGCATTCTCCTCAGTTCATCCCCATCTTTAGGGGCGATAATAACCATATTTGGGATGCAGCTCATAAAAGATATATCAAAAGCGCCATGGTGGGTCGGTCCGTCTTCGCCTACGAGCCCACTTCTATCTATAGCGAATTTCACTGGAAGCTTCTGCAGGGCAACATCATGAATAATCTGATCAAATGCTCGCTGGAGAAATGTAGAATATATTGCTACATAAGGTTTTAAGCCTTCTGTAGCCATTCCCGCCGCAAAGGTTACGGCATGCTGTTCTGCAATACCAACGTCATACAATCTATCGGGAAATCTCTTTCGAAATTCATTCAGACCTGTTCCATCACACATTGCTGCAGTTATCGCAACTACATCTTTATCCTTTTGTGCTATCTCAATTAGCGTATCCCCAAATACCTTAGAATATGAAGGTAAGGGGTGTTTAACATGTGCTTTATTGATCTCGCCGGTTATGTTGTTGAATGATGATATTCCATGAAATTTTATTGCATCATTTTCAGCAAATTCATACCCCTTCCCTTTTTTTGTAATTACGTGTATAAGTGCCGGTTCGCTAATATTATTTCGAACCTGTTTTAATATTTTTATTGTAGTCGGCAGATCATGTCCGTTGATCGGTCCTACGTATCTGAAACCCAGATCCTCGAAGAGACTATTTGGTATGACCATATTGAGTATGCTCTCTTCAAATCTGCGGGCACCTTTTATGATCTTATTCCTTACTACTCCTGGAAGCGTTTGCACCATGTCCCACACATCATTTTTGATGCGGTTATAGTGTCTGCCCGAAAGCACATTTGCCAAATAATGATGCATTCCACCGACATTTTTCGATATAGACATTGAATTATCATTAAGAATGACAATAATGTCTTTTTTCAAACCGCCAATATTATTGAGTCCTTCAAATGCTTCACCTGCGGTGAGTGCACCATCTCCAATGACAACTACAGTTTTAGCCGGATTTTTTTTATGTTCTTTTCCAACCGAAATACCTAGTGCAGCCGATAGTGCTGTGCTGCTATGTCCAACACCAAAAGCATCATATTTACTTTCTGATATCGAATTAAAACCACTTAATCCGCCGTATTGCCGTAAGTTCTCAAATGCTTCATTTCTTTCTGTTAATATTTTATATGCATAAGATTGATGTCCGACATCCCATATAATTCTATTTTTTAGCGGGTCAAATACATTTAAAAGAGCAACGGTGAGTTCGACCACCCCGAGACTCGGAGCAAGGTGCCCGCCTTTTTTTGACGTAACTTCAATAATTCTATGTCTTAAGTCTTTGCATAATTCTTTAAGTTCAAGTAAATCTAACTTCTTAAGATCATCGGGATTTTTCACTTTTTCTAACATATAACATCTCCATTCGTAGCTGACTCAATAATTTGCCCGATCCATTGTAATATTTCTTCCTTACCAATCTTTGATTTTGAAGAAAATCCAATAATTTCGTGATGTGGTAATAATAAAAATTTATCTTTTAGAGTCCTTATCTTTATTGCTGCTTGTGATTTGCTTAACTTGTCCGCTTTTGTGGGAACAAGCAATATTTCTTTTCCATGAGACACGATCCATTCTTTTGCTTCAATATCTTTTTTATCCGCATCATGCCGTATATCCACTATCAATACTAACCCGCAAAGATTTTTTCTCTTGGAAATGTAATTATCGATTAGCGTTTTCCATGCTTGTTGCATCTTCTTAGGAATTTTTGCATAGCCGTATCCGGGAAGATCAGCAAAGTTAAGTTTTCCCTTTTGATCGCCATATCTGGATGACACCTCGAAAATGTTTATCGTTCGGGTTTTGCCGGGTTTCTTGCTGATCTGGGCGAGATTCTTTCTTTGAAGTAATGCATTTATTAAAGAAGATTTCCCAACATTAGATCGGCCGATAAATGCTATTTCGGGCAAATCGCTTTCTGAAAGGTCAGAAAACTTATATGCGCTCTCAACAAATTTCGAATCAAGTATTTTCATGAGGTCTATAAATAACAGAATATTTCTCTGATTCGCTTACTTCGATTTCATATACTGAAGTGCTCTCATTATTAAAAACCAACTGAGCTTTTTGAAAAATCTTTTTTGCAATTATCTCTGAAGTAGGATTGCAATTACTAAAGCATTTTAAACTATTAAGATTTTCATGGTCGAATTCTTGCAAAAGCTTGTTAAATTCCTTTTTCAATATCTTGAAATCTATAGTCATTCCAAGCCCATCAATTTTATTACATCTAAGTGCAAGACGAACATTCCAGTTGTGTCCATGCACCTTTGCGCAGTCACCTTTATAGCCCACAAGATTATGGGCAGCGCTGAAATTACTTTTAATATTAATTATAAACATTTCTGCCTCAACATATAAGCTTATTTATTTGTGTAATTTATTGTCAAAATATTTTACACTTTCTTGACAGTAATGTCCACTTTTCAAGCCTGAGCACAGCATGGAGGTACAATGATAAAAAAATCAATAATTGAGAGAGTCCTTCAAAAGGCACTCTCAAATGGAGCAGATTTTTCTGAACTTTTTTTTGAAGATTCAATCAGCTCTACGATGCAGTTGCTCGATAGCAAAATAGTAAAGTCCATCAATGGAAACGATTACGGGGCTGGGGTACGGGTTTTTTATGGACATAAAGCGATCTATGCTTTTACAAATGATGTTTCAGAAAAAGGACTTCTAAAAGCGGCAGAAGCCGTAAGTAAGGCAGAGATTGGAAACAAAACTTTAACAGTCATCGATTTGACTGAAACACTGTATGATTCTACACACAAAATCCTCATTCCTTTTGACTCGGTTCCTCATCAGGATAAAATTGCATTAATTCATTCAATTGATACCGCATCAAGAAATTTCTCTGCTTATATTTCACAAGTAATTATTAATTATATGGAAAAAGCCCAGCAAGTAATGATTGCAAAGTCTCGATCCTGAAGAACTAGGTAGAACAACAGCAGAAAGAGCTGTAAAAATGCTTCTCGCTGATTATGCTCCAAGTGGTAAATTTCCCATCATTATTGGAAACGCCTTTGGTGGCGTAATAGCCTTTGGTGGCGTAATATTTCATGAGGCGTGCGGACATTCTCTTGAGACCACATCTGTTGCTAAAGGGGCTTCTGTATTTGCCGATAAGCTGGAAACACAAATTGCCAACTCATGCCTTACTGCGATAGATGACGGAACGATTCCAAATAAATGGGGCTCAAGTACGATCGATGATGAAGGCAGTCCCACTAAGAGAACTGTTCTGATAGACAAAGGTGTTCTCAAATCCTTTATGATTGACAAACTCGGTGGAATGAAGATCTGTACTCCTTCCACTGGAAGCGGAAGAAGACAATCGTATAAATTTGCCCCAACATCTCGAATGAGAAATACCTTCATCGACACAGGAACCGATACAATTGATGACATGATATCTTCCGTCGATTTTGGTTTGTACGCCAAAAAAATGGGTGGCGGTTCTGTTCAGCCAGGAACTGGTGAATTTAATTTTTCTGTTAGCGAAGGATATCTTGTTGAAAAAGGGAAAGTTACCAAACCGGTGCGCGGTGCTACTTTGATTGGAAACGGTCGTGATATCTTAAAGAAGATCAGCATGATAAGCAATGATCTGGAAATGGCAGAAGGAATGTGCGGTTCTCAGAGCGGCAGCATCCCCACATGCGTTGGACAGCCGACGATCAAGGTTGATGAGATCGTTGTCGGTGGAAGGAAGAAAAATGCTTAACCACACATCTTCACTTCGTTACGACGTTGCAGGCGAAACACCAGTCTCCACTACGTTACGCCGAGGCAGGCACGAAATTGATAAAATAAAATTTAAAAGAATATGTTCTCTTAAAACCCGTTTTCGTGCCTTTATTGCTTTTTGTGGTAAAAATATTGAATGTAGGAGAAATAATGTTTGAAAAAGAATTTCAGCACATACAAGAACTTGCCAAAGGGCATGGTATACAGCATTATGATGTGTATCTCTCGAAATCAAAAGCATTTTCTGTAAAAATCTTCAGGCGGGATATTGACAGCTTTAATTATTCAGATTCGATCGGACTTGGAATTAGAGTTATTCTTGATGATATTACCGGCTATTCATATACAGAAAAACTAGATCTAGAATCATTAGAATCAGCACTTCTCAATGCAAGAAAAAATGCAAAAAGCGTTGATTTCAAAGAAAAAGTTGTACTCGAAAACTATCCTTCGATCGACAAAAATCTAGACATTTACAATGAAGATCTTTTGAGAATTCCAGTTGAGGATAAGATCGAGAAGGCAAAGGAGCTTGAACAAATTGCTCTCGACTATGACAAAAGGATAGTCAATGTACCCCATGCACTTATTGGTGACAATGAATCCTTTATAAAAATTGCTAATTCCAGCGGTTTGAACAAAGAATATTCCTTGCAAAAGAAGGAAAGGAAACAAAGTCGGGGTACTTCGAAGCTCTATCTCGCGATTTCAATGATATCAAACCTCAGAATATAAGCAATGGAGCATCCCAAAAAGCACTGGAATTACTTAGTGCGCATGAAATTCAGTCAGGTAACTATCCAATCCTTTTTAACAACGAAATGGCAGCTACTTTATTGAGCACTTTCTGGAGAATATTTTCAGCAAAAACCGTTCAGGAAGGTCAATCACTTCTTAAGGGGAAGCTCGGAAAGAATATTGCTAATTCTATCGTAAATATCATTGATGATGCGCTTCTTAACAAGGGCTATAATACTCGTCCTTTCGATGATGAGGGCTTTCCTTCTCAGAAGACAGAACTTATTGCTGATGGTGTACTGCAATCGTTCCTTCATAACACAATTACAGCACTTAAGGACGGTACTGTTTCGACTGGAAATGCAAGCCGATCATACAAAAGTACAATAAATATTTCCCCTTCTAATTTGTACATTAAGCCAGGTTTATCTTCCAAAAAAGACCTGTATTCTAAATTTCCAAAATGCCTTGAAATCGTCCAATTGTCAGGCATGCACAGCGGATGCAATACGATCTCGGGAGATTTTTCAATGGGTGCTCAGGGTTTTTACTGTGAAGATGGGCAAAGAAAATATCCAATTCACAACTTTACTGTTTCCGGAAATTTCCTCCAACTTATGGAGCAGATCGTGGGGATTGCTGATGATCTAAAATTTAAGCTCTCTGCAATCGGATCTCCTTCAATTCTGGTTGAAGATCTTTCGATCAGCGGATAATATCATGCGAGTAGGATTTCTTCAATTCTATCCCGAACTGTTTCACGAGAAACAGAACCTCGATAAAATATCCTTGCTGTTGCAGAATTGCAACACCGATCTTGTCGTTCTTCCAGAGCTTTGCACGAGTGGTTATTCATTCGAATCCAAAGAAGAGATGGACCAACTTTCTTCAACTGGTAACGGCAGAATTCCTGATTTCTTCAATGATATTTCTGTACGCGAACAAACAGCTCTTGTTGCTGGATTTCTTGAAAAAGATGAGGAACTATTCTTTAATTCTCAAATTTTTGTAGATCCTTTTGGAAATCAAACAATTTATCGTAAAACCCATTTATTTTTGAATGAGAAGGATTTTTTCGCACCGGGAAATACCGGTTTTAAAGTTGCAAAATATAAGAATGCATTTCTCGGGCTTATGGTATGTTTTGACTGGATATTCCCGGAATCTGCCCGCACACTGTCAGTTATGGGTGCAGACATATTGTGTCATTCTGCTAATCTTGTAATGCCTTTCTGCCAAAAAGCTATGATCACCCGGTCAATAGAAAATCATGTGTACGCTATTACCAGTAATCGGATCGGATCAGAAAAAAATGGAGATCAGGCACTTACTTTTACGGGAATGAGCCAGATAACAGATCCGCAAGGAAATATTTTGATTCAGGCAAATGGAACCGAAGAAGTACTCATGAAGGTTGACATTGATCCTGAAATAGCTAGATATAAAATGATCACTGAAAAGAATCACCTATTCAATGATAGGAGAAAAGAATTTTACGATTTATAAATATTTTTTACATTACTAAATACTTGTAATTCTAAAACGTCAAAAACTTGACACCAAATCAGGGCTCTCAGAATTGCACATTCTAAAGTATATCTGGAGGTTTAGCTGTGAAAAGAACGTTTCAGCCACATAATAAACCAAAAAAAAGTTCTCATGGTTTTCGTAAAAGAATGAAGACCAAAGATGGCAGGGCGATATTCAAACGTCGTCGTGCTAAACGTCGCAAAAGACTGTCAATTTAATGACACGTGAAGAGAATTACTTCTCAAGCAGAATTTGATGCATTAAGGAAACATGGTAAACGTAAACGTACTCCATATTTTGACATCGTTTCATGTGCTATCAATAAGGGCAATGATTTCGGACTTGCCGTTATTGTTTCAAAAAAAATTGCAAATGCCGTGAAAAGAAATAAGATTAAACGCTGGATTAAGAACTTTGCCCATACTCATAGTGATTTATTTCGCATAAATTATGACTATCTCGTAATAACTAAACATGGTATTTATGAGTTCGGTCATGACAATATATATAACGAACTTGAAAAAATTCTTGAAGAACGTGAATAAGATTATAAATAGTTTTTTCATACTTTTAATAACAGTTTATCAGAAAATTATCTCGCCAATTTTCCCTGACACATGCCGCTTTTATCCATCCTGTTCCGCTTATGCCAAGAATGCATTTCAGAAATATGGTTTTTTAAAAGCTATGTATTTATCTTCCTGGCGCTTATTGAGGTGCAATCCCTGGTCGCGAGGAGGATATGACCCACTACTTTAAAGGATAAATAAAATTTATGGATAAAAAAACAATTATTGCCCTCGTATTAATATTTGTCGTATTTTATTTGAGCAGCAAATTTATGTGGAAACAACCTGCCCAACCACAACCACAGCAATCCACTACAGAAAGTTCTGAGCAAGTTGTAAAGCCACCAAAACCTTATGTATCTCAAGATGAAGAAGAGATCGAGGTTGATGCCACTTCATTTGGAGAGCAATCCGACATACCGTTAAATGAAGCAATAATCCTTGAGAATGAGGATATAAAAGTAATTCTTACAAATCGCGGTGGCAACATTAAACAGGTCGTGTTGAAAAATATCAAAAATGAAACTCGTGAAGATGCGGTGAATCTCTTTATCAAAGAAAAAGGCATGTTCAACACTGTGTTTTATACGAGCAGTGATACTATTAATTTCAGAAAACGGAATCTTGAATATACTTATGATGACTTCACTACTACCTTCTTTTTAAAAAAAGATGGTAAAATAATTTTTAAAAAGCGCTATTCCCTCGATGATAACCACACCCTGAATATTAACATAATAGCAAAAGATATGGGCACTATTGATGCTTATGATATTCAGCTTGATGCGGGTATCTACTATGATCAAAAAGGTGATAAGCGTTTCAATACTTATATTGATGTTGTATCCTTTATAGATAATAAGATAGACAAGATCAACCTGAAAAAGGCAGCATCCGGCGCTTCTCAGTACGGTAACATTACCTGGACTGCTCTAAAATCAAAATATTTCATGGTTGCAACAATTCCGGAGCGAACCGTAAAACTTAGAGAGATATATGTTTCTGCGGATAATAATGCAATTATGGAAAATGCAAGAATCGAAGTGGGAAGAAATTCAATTGATCATTCATTCCAATTTTACTGCGGTCCAGTTGATTATGACCGCTTGCACGCTTTTAATATTGGGCTGGAAAATGCAATGAATTTTGGCTGGAAGCCGCTTCGTCCCATAAGCAAATTGATCCTTAAATTATTGAAATTCATTTACTCTCTCATTCCAAATTACGGTATTGCGATCATCCTTCTTTCGACTATCATTAAGTTTGTGTTTTATCCGTTGACACACAAGAGTTTTACCTCCGCCCAAAAGATGCAACAGGTTCAACCGCATTTAAAAGAACTTCAAGCAAAGTATAAAGGGAATCCCCAGAAGCTTCAAAAGGAAACCATGAAGCTTTATAAAGAGCATGGGGTAAGTCCCTTAGGTGGATGCTTACCTCTGCTCATTCAGTTCCCATTTCTTTTTGCACTCTACCCGGTACTTCAATCCACTATCGAGCTTCGTCATGCGGGCTTTATCTTCTGGCTGAAGGATCTTTCCATTCCGGATCCCTATTACATTTTGCCAATCCTCATGGGTATAACTATGTTCTTTCAGCAAAAGTTGATGTCCCAGAAACAAACTCCGGATATGGATGAAAAGCAGCTTGCGCAACTCAAAACACAGAAACTTATGATGTACGGTATGCCTATTTTCTTTGTGTTCATATTCAAATCCTTACCTGCGGGGCTCGTGCTTTACTGGTTTACATATAATATACTTTCTGTGATGGAGCAGCTTTCAATCCGAAAAAAAACTCAGGCACGTTCACAGGAAATTATAGTAGATAAAAAGAAATAAATTTAGAATAGGGTGTGCTAGGCGGGAAGCCAGCGGTGTCCTGTAACCTGCAATCCGCTATAGCAGGGCTGAATTCCAATCTGCGAGATTTGATGTCTGTCTGTTTGTTATGCAAGTGGTGTTGAGAGTCAAGTCTAACGCAATCGGGCTCTGCGAATCTTGTCAGGACCGGAAGGTAGCAGCAATAAGCAGTTCGTCTGATGTGCCGTTAGTAATCTTGGCTTGAGCTAACTACATAATGTCTTTCAGAATAGAATTTCAATGTGCGGTGCACACCCATTTTTTACTATGAATAATAAAATTTCTATGGCTGAAATATGATTACTTTTTTTGTTTTAACATGAAATATAAACATCTTTTTGGACCAGTTCCATCGCGTCGGCTCGGTTTATCGCTTGGCATCGATCCCATTCCCTATAAAACCTGCTCTTTTGATTGTGTGTACTGCGAATGTGGTGCAACAACAAACCTTACAAGCACAAGAAAAGAATATGTCCCAGTTGATGAAATCATTTCGGAACTTGATTCCTTTCTCTCGACCAATCCCACACTTGATTATATTACATTCTCGGGTTCGGGTGAGCCAACGCTGAATATCGGTATAGGACGAATAATCTCATTTCTTAAGAAGAAATTTTCGCAATATAAGATCGCAGTGCTCACAAACAGTTCTCTCTTTTTCAATCCTGAAGTTCGCAAAGAATTATTACTTGCAGATGTGATAATGCCCTCTCTTGATGCTGTTTCCTATAATATTTTTCAGAAAATAAACAGACCTGTTAAGGGCATCAAAGCAGTTGATATCATTCAAGGACTTATTAGCTTTCGCGAGGAGTTTTCTGGGAAAATTTGGCTCGAAATATTTATCATACCCGGCATTAATGACACAGATGAAGAAATTAATAAATTTCATATTGTTCTAGAGAAAATCAATCCTGATCTGATCCAATTGAACTCTCTTGACAGACCCGGCACAGAAAATTGGGTCGTTCCTGCTGATGAAGTAACTCTCGTGAAGATTAAGAAAAGATTTAAGGGTCTGCCCGTTGTCACAATTAGTAACTACCAAAAAAGAGAGAAAGTTAAATCCTATAATTTTAAAATCGAAGACTCAATTCTTGCGACCATCTCTCGGCGACCCTGCACTGCGGATGATCTTTCCGAAATTCTGGATATTCATCTTGCCGAACTGAACAAGTATCTTGATGCCCTGCATGAAAAGGATATGATTGAGGCAGTAAAAAAACAGCGAGGTTTGTTCTTCAAGGCAAAAGTATAAGTATATGCCAACTATGTTTATCTGGCTTGGTTTCTTCTTTTCGCTTGCTATGATGATACTTATCGCGAGAAAGAACCTTTGGCTCGGCTTCATAATCGGCGCACTGATATTAGGTTTTATCAATCTCAAACCTGTTTTTATCTTCCAGCAGATCAAAGGCACTATCCTCGATCCTGCAATACTTTTACTTGGAATTGCTGTCGGTATAATACCTCTAATCGGTGGCGTGTTGGAAGAATCGGGATTAATGGTGGGATTGTTCAAAAATCTGCGTTTGAAGCGTAAGCTGTTTCTGATTTTTGGACCTGCATTTCTGGGAATGCTGCCCATGCCCGGCGGTGCACTTCTTTCTGCTCCTCTCGTTCTAAGAGCTGGTGGCGATATTTCCGACAAGCAATATGTTGCGATCAATGTCTGGTTCCGCCATGCTTTGATACTGATCTACCCGCTCGGTGCATTACTTGTCACCAGTAAAATGGCTGGCTTATATTTATACAGAACTTTGATGTATTTGATACCCGGCTTTATTCTTATGATACTTCTCGGTTGGATATTTTTGTTGAAAGGTATAGCAGGCAATCTTCCCTCACAAAAACATCTTGATTACAAAGCTCTCTTTACACCAATCTTGATTATTATAGCAGCTCCGCTTACCCATCTTCTTTTGATGACTCTTTTTCCTAATATTCTTACAGAAATTCCTCTTATTATCGGTGTTTCAGTCAGTCTTGTCCTGGCTATGCTTTTTGGAAAGATGAAGCCTTTCGATCTGATTGCAGTTATCAAAAAAATGAAACCGCTCAAATACTTCCTTATCATCATCGGAATGTTCCTTTTTCTAAACATTTTTAAGGCGTCGAATATTTCTGCGATAATTGCAGAAATAGCTATTTCTAAGAGCTTTACTATTGTTGTGATCGCTGCATTCCTTGGTTTTGTAACAGGACGAGTTCAAATGCCTTTTGCTATCGCTCTACCAATTTTTTACTCACGCTTTGGAGCTGATTCCATGTCCTATCTTCTCTTTGCTGTTATGTTCTTCTCCACGTATATGGGTTATATTGTCTCCCCTATACATCCATGTGTGTCAGTATCAATTGAGTTTTTCGGGTCGAATCTCAAAGGTTTTTATAAAAAATTATTCTGGCCAGTATCAATTTCTCTTGCAATAGTGTATATCATTGCTGTAATATTTATCTAATATGAAACAAAAAATCGTTGCAGTAATAGGTGGGAATTCGACTGATAAGCATTTCTGTGATTTTGCATATCAGGTTGGAAAACTCATTGCTGAGCATAATTGTATTTTAGTGTGTGGAGGGCTTGGCGGAGTTATGGAAGCAGCTGCAAAAGGTGCATACGAAAACGAAGGAATGACTATTGGAATCCTTCCCGGTTTTGAGAAAACGGATGCTAATCCATACATTTCCATACCTATTGTCACAGGAATATCAACTGCGCGGAATATAATTATTGCAAGAACATGTGACCTTGCCGTTGCAATCGACGGGAAGTATGGAACGCTTTCTGAAATCGCATATTGCCTTGATTTCGGTAAAACTGTCCTCGGTTATCAAACTTATAATATTGATAAAATAGTTCCTATTCAGAAATCCGAAGATATAATCAAATACTTTTAGTCACAAAAAAAACTTAGCAACAAGTTGTCGTGAAAATAAAGATTCTCGCAAAGACGCAGAGACGCAAAGATTAAAGAACGCAGAGAAAAAAAATAAAAATTTCTTTTAAATTATCCCATTCGAAGAGTGATCTTTTTTCTATGCTTGGCATAGAAAAAAAATAGTCACTTAATCCTATTATTCTACTATATTTTGGCAGAATAATTTCATCAATCTATGTGAAACCTTTTGTAGATATGATTCAAATGGTTATTATTAATAATCAACTTTTTCATTCGTGTTATTTCGTGGTTTCATCGTTGGTATCTTATTTCTAATATTCTTGTATTTTGGGGCAAAAAAAAGAAAACTGAATGGAAATTAGCCACAAAGGCACGAAAAACGAAAAGAAGAGAAAAAAAACTTAGTGAACTTTGTGGCTTTGTGTCTTTGTGGCAAAATTTTTGGTTCTGCCTGCCCTGTTAAATTTTCTTTTCTATTTAACTGGGGGCTTGTCCAGGTTAGGATTTAGAAATTCGCTATTACTCCAATCCTGTGTGAATTTCCCAAATCCGTATGCGTGACAAGCGCATAATTTATCACGAACTGTCGATATCGAAATCCCAACCCTGCGGTAAAATGCTCTTCATATAAACCTGACCGGACAGACAATATATTCTTGTAAGTAAGTTCCATCCCAAGATTTTTTGAATACTGATAGACATCGCTCCAGTCAAATGCAAGAATCATCCTTGAATCAATGAAAGAGAGCGGCTGATCGAGAGCAAGTCCAAGTCTTGGTGTGGTGATGATTTCGTCAACGTGCTTAGAGCGCGTATCCCACGTGATCTTTGTGCCGCCAATATCCTGAAGATTAAAGGCAAATTTGATCTTACCAAACCAGGGAAGATCTGTCAGCATTCCAAGATCAGTGCGCACCATGAAGGATATATCTCCGCCCATTCCTGCTCCGATATTTTCATATACATCGCGTTTGATATACTTGAAAACACCGCCGATATAATAATCTATCGGCAAATCGAATAGCTCCCATCCGAGATTTACAATTCGCGAAAAATTCTTTGCAAAAGCGAACTCGAATAACTGGTCTGAGCTCGTGAAATAGCCATCAGGAATACCCGTCAACTGCAAATCTACATTTGATGAACGAATAAAAACATTTGAATTCTTGATCCATTTTTCATCATACAATGGAATGTTATCCACAGAAAGCTGCGTAAAGCTGATACCGATCGTAGTGCTTGCAGGCAGGGGAATACAAAAAGAGAAAAAGTCATAAGTGGCAAGATTATCAAAAAGGAACGCATGCATGAATTCTGCTTCAATATCCTTGATCTGTGCAATTCCCGAAGCATTCCAATAAATAGCGCTTCCATTATCTGCAACTGCGGAGAACGCACCACCCATTCCAAGAGGTCGGACACCGCTTCCAAGCAGGATGAAATCTCCTGCATATCGTCCGGCATATAAGGACAACGGCAATAGAACAAGCAGAATAAGTATTACAATTTTTTTCATCATCGCAGAATCGCCATCTTTTTTATCTTCTCTATTCTTTTACTTCCCTTTTGGGCAATTATTTTATAGAAGTACACACCATTTGCAAGTTTGCGCCCGTCGCGATCCACGCACTCCCAACCTCTTAACTCATGTGGATATTCGTGGTAGCCGACAGTCGTGCGCATATCTTTGATCACATTCACCAATCGCCCCGAAACTGTGTAGATCTCGATCTTTACTACATCAGCATCGTCGGTGAGCGTATAAGTGAATCGAGTTCTGCCTTCATTGTTTGGATCAGTTGTTTCAAGGGAAATTGGATTCGGATAGTTCCCCATATTTATGATATTAAATTCTTTTTGAACTGTGAAGTTCACAACCTTCTCATGATAATTTCCATTCACATCAGTTGCGGAAATAATTAGCGTATAGGAACCGGCATCAACATCTACCTGATATTTCACGGGGATGGAGGTAATGTTGTTTGTTGATAAGGTATAATTAGTTACTGCTTCGCCGTTCAGGAACATTCTTATCTTTTCAATATCAACGCCGTTTTTGTCCTGAATAATAAATGAGAACTGTGCATTGTTATCTACATAGCCACCGTTCGTAAATTCCTGCCCTTCCACATTAACATCAATTAAGGGCACGGTTGTATCATTATTATTAAACAAAGCATATTTCCCCGGTTTTGATATGTAGGCATAAGTTACATTTTTATCTTGAGGGTTGGTATCACCACCGATCATGAACCAGCATTTAGCACCTTCATTATATCTGTACAGCTTGAAATTGCCCTGTTTTGCAAGATCCTGTATAGCAGTATCAGTAATTGTATAATTGAATAATAATGAGATATCCTTTTTAAAGGTTTTCTGTTGCGTCAAACAGGATGAATCAAGGGGTGCGATTTTATAAATCATGAGAGTGTCGGACAATAATGGGATTGCTTCTATATCAGGAAGAATAGTTGTAGTATCCAAAACTGACGGTTGAATATAGAACATTGCATCCTGATCAACTACGCCAGAACTAAAAGTTGCAACAAGATTTGAATCAAGACTTGCATGAACAAGAGAAGCATTATGAGGAACTGTAAAGGCATTGATCTCAAAACTTTTAGTTGAATAATTATTATAATAACTGAGTTCAAGATAGGATGTGTCAGGATTGGCATAAACAGTTAAGCTATACTGAGATGGGGGTAAACTACAGTTAAAAGATACCTTTTCCCTGTCAAGCGCC
The DNA here is from genome assembly GCA_002049945.1 of Candidatus Cloacimonas sp. 4484_140. Classification (GTDB taxonomy): domain Bacteria; phylum Cloacimonadota; class Cloacimonadia; order JGIOTU-2; family JGIOTU-2; genus Celaenobacter. The sequence continues at coordinate 7,555 of MVCT01000003.1, read as the reverse complement.
GCGATCGTGCTGGTAGTTGTTGAATCAAGAATTGTTGAACCGTTCTTGAGGATTACTTTAGTCGGAGGTGTTGGTAACTTTCCTATATTGAAAAGCCCTATTTCAAAAACTGCTCCCATGGAAGTAAAATTCATATTGTAAGTTTCTATGGAAATATCGGGACCTGATATCTCAAATGATACTTCGTTTGAAATTGTGGTTCCACCATCAGAAGTATGCACCTCGATATAATATTCAATGGTTGTTTCGGTATCAAATACCCCTACTGGCTCAACTGTTATATATCCAAGAGTGTCTCCCTCGGATTTATTCATAGGAGAATTATATTGATATTGAGGTGAGGTATATTTCCACCATATACAATTGACGGAATCGATCCCTGCTTTATCATACACCTTTGCTGAAATGAAAACAGAATCACCAATTGCAGGTATTTCTGGTATTGACTGCATATGAAATACTGCTGCTTTTCCAACGCTGAATTCAGTATATCCCACATAATCAGAATAGGAATCATAGCCATAGGTTCTTACAATACGGGAAAACTCGGATGAAGTCTCCAATGTGTCGATTACATATTCGTAACCGGATTCGGTATAGGGCTTTCTCTCAATATTATTCAATTTAACCTGAATAAGATCATATGGTTCATAGGGATTTCTTATGAGATCCTCTTCATCTGTGACGTAGTAGGCAATTCGATTAAGTGTCGAACCATCATTATCAATAAATACAGAAACAGTGTCACCTTTTACGAATTGGTAGCTATCAAGTGTCGTCTCCAGCTCTTGCACAGGTAATACAATATCAATTGCCGGGTCGCCCATATAGTTGAAGGAACGCAAGAATACAAGATTAGCGCTATCCCATGGAAATTTGAGTGCATATTCAACTTTTGCAACGTTGCATATCGTTGCAGAATTTCTTTCACCAAAGGTAAAAATGCTCTGCAGAAAGTACGCTCCAAGATATTCGTCCTGATCGAGAAATCCCTTTGCAGCTCCTCCGAAGAAACCGATTGCCCCCTTGCTGGCTTCCAGCACAAATGCTTCTCCAAGACAACTCGTGCCGGGATATTCAAAGTTTGAAGTGTAGCACGTTAAGCTGCTGATTATGGGATAGTTGTCATTAAAAAGCGTTGAGATGTCTCCCAAATTCATAAGGTTCAGGTCAGACCATATCTGCCCACCGCCGTGTCCCATGAACTGAATGAATGCTGTGCCATCATCAATGTAATCTTTAATATCCGTTGTGATGCCCCAATAGGGATCATCGTGATCTGCCTGTGCATAAATGCGCGAAACACGAAAACTTTTCGGAATATATTTCTCGTTAAGCCGCTGGCTCTGATCTACAAATTCGCCTGCACCGCCTGCAATAAGCATCAGATGGTTTCGCCAGTTATCATTGAAGTTCGGTTGAGTATTATACTGGATCGTTTTTGCAAAAACGGGGAGTATCTGCTCTGTTTCCCAGATCGGGATTCGACCTATTGCAAGGTCAGGTAGCTCGTCATCTCCAACTATTGCCACGAACCAGTTATCATCAACTGTGGCACCAACATGGTAAGACCAGCTCATGTGGGAGGGTACAATGCTGTATTTTTTTTGTGGTGAGGTTGGCCGTTCGTCATAGCATGCATCACCGAGCAGAAGCACATATTGCGGAGACGGTTCCTGCCAATTATTATATGCATAGGAAATAAAATCTTTGATCGCTTGATCAGAGCAAAGTCCATAATTGAATTCATCATAAATTGCTTCAGTAGAAACTGTTTTGACAATTAATCCTTTTTCATCATACCAGTGTGCAGCAAAATCATAAAAAATGTCCTCTTCAAGAAATTCCCGCTTGGATATCACGATATAATCTGCCTGCTCGCCAGGATTTCTTATATTGCTTGGATAATCAGGAAGAACTTCTTTGGGTACAAGCTTCCGAGAATCGCTAACTGCTAAATATTTGGTGTTATTATCTAAGACATAATCCTGAAAAGTAAGCACATAAGGCGCGCCACCTTCCGGCAGTCCGGACTCAATACTCAGATTCTCAAACTTGCTTACTCCCAATTTATACACATCAATATCAGTAGTAGTAAATTCGTTGATCTCAAACTGCATCAATCCGGGTAAATAAGATGTTGGTTTATTGAATTCTAACATATCCTCATGTGCAATACATTCACGCCAATAATTGATATCAATATAATCCAAAAGAATACGATCATAACTTGCATCGGTATCGCCAGGAAGTGAAATATAAATTTGATTGTTGCCGTTGTTAAGTTTATCATTGCTCATCGTGCCGGTCATGATTTTTTCGTTCTGATTATACCAATACTCCGAGCCGATCTGTGAAGAATTTATGTATGACAGCGCATGATGCTCGCCCGTATTTTCATCACTTGCATAGGTTTCGCCAAAGAAGCAAATCTCTACATCAGCGCTTCTTGCATTGCTTTGCAAAGGATCGTAAAGCTTGATCGTAAAATTCGTCATATTCGGTGCGCTGATCTGCTGCCAGAACCAGAGATCTTCTCTAACCTGCGTGACCTGACTCAATTTCGAGTATATGCTTTGATTCTCAAAATGGACGTTTGTATCAAAATTATATACTTTTCTATAACTATATGGATCAGTCTCATACAAACCGCCATCCTCGATTGCAAGGCGTGTGCCGAGAGCTCCTTCATCATAGCTCAAGAAATATACATTTTCCCAGGAAAAGGGGTTATAAAAGCAATCTTCTCCATGATGGATATCCGCATAAAACTCAAAATAATCTCCCTCATCAAAGGATTCATCGTCCTGCCCATAAAAATAAATTGGAATCTGCTCTCCCAAGTTATGAAGCTGCAAATATTTCGGATTGATCTCGTCAATTTTAAGGAGTATCTCATATTCGGTTTCGAGAGAATCTATCCAGGTCTGCAAGGTGTCCTTGAGAAAAGTATAAGTTATCTTGTATATTCCCTTTTCATCGATAATGAATTTGAATTGAGAAATTTCCGTTTCACTCTGCCTTTTGTAAGATGCTGATTCCGGCTCTTTTTCTTTGCGCCAGTACTTCGCAAACTCATCATTTACGATCATTTTATCTGCAAATCCATCAATATAATTTGCACTTCCAGCGAAACGCTTTGTCTTATCACCTTTGATGTGAATCTGAATGACTAGATCTGTATAGAGCTTTGCAGTTTTCTGTACGTGATTATATTGAATAGGGAAAATACGAAATGACCCAAGATACCTATTCCCAATATATCCAACTGCCTGTGTTTCTACGATATTTTCAGGATAGAATTTCTTTGTAGAAAAATCAATGACCTGCCGTGAAGGATCAGGAACAAGTATGCCCTCATCTTTATATGGATGGTTGATCGGTATAGAAACCCCCGACAGAAGTATGAATTGCTGTGAAATAATGCTCGCACTTACTTTGCCTTCTGGTGGAATTCCGATGTTTTCTGAAAGAAAAGGTAACTCCGGTAATCCCTCTGTATTGATGAAAAATGTTTCCAGATCGGGTAAAGACAAATTTTGTGTGGTTTTATCTGATGTTTGAGGAATGTTGTACTCGTCGACTTTAAGGTGAACCTGAATGTAGTCTTCGGTAACTTTCTCTATCTCAAAACTGTTCGTTCCCCATAATTGGGACACAAAAAAACAAAAGATAATTACTGTAAATAGCTTCTTCATTGACCAACCACTCTTCTCATAATCTGTGTATCCCCTTTTGGGCAATATCCGTTCTGAAATAACTATTCGTGAAGGATATTTTTTCAACTTCTTTATATACCTTTTCCTGTGCATCCTTAAGATCATTACCCAAAGCTGTGAGAGATAGCACTCTCCCTCCGTTTGTGAGCAAGGTATCTTTCTCTTTTTTTACTCCGGCAAAGAATATTAATGTATCATCAGAAACTTTATCAAGTCCTTTGATCGGACATCCTTTTTCATAAGCGCCCGGGTAACCGCCTGAGGCAATGACCACGTTTACAGCACTCTTATTTTTCCAATTCAAATCAACCTCATTGATACTTTCATTTAAGATAGCTTCACACACATTAATGAGATCGTTGTCAAGAAGCGGAAGAATTACTTGTGTTTCAGGGTCACCCAAACGGCAGTTAAATTCTAAAACCTGCGGTCCATTTTCTGTAAGCATGACACCTGCATAAAGAATTCCCTTGAAGGTTCGTCGTTCTTTTCGCATCCCCCTCAAAGTAGGAGCAATGACCCTTTTGTCTATCTGTTTCTTTAGATCCTTTGTGAAAAGTGCAGGCGCGTATGCTCCCATACCGCCGGTATTTGGTCCTTCGTCTCCATCAAGAAGCTGTTTGTGATCCTGAGATAGTATTGTAGAAACGAAATGTTCTCCATCTGTAAAAGCAAAAAGCGAAGCTTCTTCACCCCGAAGATATTCTTCGATCACGATCTGCGATCCTGCGTCACCGAAAATTCTATAGTTCATAATATGGTTGAGGATCGTTTCGGCTTCTGTATAATTATCACAGATGAAAACCCCCTTGCCTGCAGCCAGCCCATCAACCTTAACAACAAGCGGAAATTCTTTTTTCAGGATATAGGTCAAGGCAGGAACTATCTCATCAAAAATTTGGAAATCTGCAGTGGGAATATGATATTTCTTCATGAATGTTTTTGCAAAAACCTTGCTGCCCTCAATCTCTGCAGCCAGTTTAGAAGGTCCGATCACTGCGAGGTTTGCTTTCAGGAATTCATCGACAAGTCCTTCTGCAAGGGGCTGCTCGGGACCGATAATAGTAAAATTGATTCCTTCGGATTTTACAAACCTGATAAGCCCTTCCGCATCCTGCACCTGAACGGGTTGTGCTACATTTTCCATCCCGGGATTTCCCGGAGCAACAAAGACCTTTTCGACCTTTTTACTTTGTGCACATTTCCATGCGATGGCATGTTCCCTGCCACCGCTTCCGACAATTAAAACCTTCATTTAATTATAACTTTATTTGCACCCCAAAACTGTAGGTTGTCTTCGTTTCATCATCGCCACCGATCTCTCCATCGCCATTAAGATCAATATAATACACTTTGTAATCCCATACAAGAAGTGTGACTGGAGTGATCTCATAGCCGATCTGTGCTTCGATAACCGCATTCGGGCTTTTCCACGTGGTAAATTTTTCCACTTGTGTCTGCGAATATCTGGCATAAGCATAATCCAGTCCGGGAATAAATGTTTTATTCAATCTGACTTCACCAAGTATTGATTTGCCCATGTCATAATCTTTTCCGTGAATGTCTTCATAGGAAACAGTAAGATCAATAATATTGAAGAGATGAGAAACAAGTTGTCCGCGCCATCCCTGGGATTTATTGATGCCTTTCAGGGTACTGCGTTTGGTTACAACAGAATCTCCGACGACCAATGCGCGCTCGTTATTATAGAGATAGTTAAAGAAGTTCGACTCAAATTCTTCACCAAAGAAACGATAATCCATTGTAGCATCAAATATTAGGAATTTTGCACCAAATCCCGGGAAGACTGCACCTGTGCCATAATCCAGTATCTTGGCTGCTTCTGCATAATGATACAACTTGAACAGTTTTGTGTTCACCAGCGGAAGTGTGTAATCAGCACCGATGATCGTGACGCTTTCTTTTTTGCCGAGCTTATAAACCCTTTTTAGATAATCATAGAGATTATCCCAGCCCTGCTGAATCTGTTGAGTGTCAATTTCGTTATTATTATCTGCGTCAAGGTCAATTGTTGGACTACCCACAGAGTCCGGATGTGCAGGATCGGGCCAGCCATCACCATCTGTGTCTGCCCAATAATGGGGATCTTTGGGATAATCATCAAAGGTGTCCGGGTAACCATCGCCGTCTTCATCCTTTAAGCCGCCAAGCTCGTTGAGGTCGGTTACACCTGTTACACCTACTTCGAGATTATTCAAAAATGGAATTCCTGTTGTGGCAAAAGGAGCGCCTTTAACACGTGCAGCAAAGATATTATGTTCATCAACATTAGGACAAAACACATCGAATCCGAGCCCGAGAGTTTTGGTGTTAACTGCAACCTCTGCGCCGAGTTGTTTTGTAGCAGGGTAGTCCAGCATGTTGGTATAATCTCTCATGATAAGTCCATGTCCGAATTTCACGCTTGGAAATGCACCCAATCTGAAATAAAGCGGATCGTGCCTATTTGCAAACTCAAGATACATGATCTTGTTCAGATATGCATTAAAATTATCCCAATCCTTCTTTCTGATACCGCCCTCACCATCAATTAGGACATCAAAATCGAGGCCAAGCTTGAACTTCCAGATCGGAATCTCCGGCATTAAACGAATACGTGTATAAGTAACTCCGTCAATAGTTACTGTGCCAATGCCAATAGAACCGGGTAGGATGGACTTTCTTGTACTCTTTGGTTTTTCCGACTTGATCTCCGTCTTCGGTTCATCGGGTGATTTAAGCTCTACTTCAGGAGTTTCCTTCTGCTGGTACTGCTGCCGTGGTTGTTCGATCTCGGTATCTTCGAGCATTGCACCTTCCATAAGTGATTCAGGTGGTTGCACATTTCCCATCATCTGGAATGAGGGAGGATCTATCCCGTTTGAGAAACCCTGATTGCCGGCAGGAACTTCAATTTTGCCAAATTCGTTACTGAATTCAACGGTGCCTTTATAAACTTGAATGGTCGTGAAACCAGTCTGTGCATCTACATCTGTCATAAAACCTGTTCCCTTGATCGCAGCAACAGAGGTGGGTGTTTGAATATAATAATCACCCTTCCCTTTTGTCACTTCAGACCAGATCCTACCAACATCCAGTGTGAGAGTTTTCATGAAGCTCTGCTCGCGCTGGCTCATATTTATGGTTAGCGTACTGCTTGAAAAAACTTTTGAAATCGCACCATTATCGGAAAATTTGATAACTGCGAAAGAATTTTCCTTTGTGAGTATCATATCACCGTCATAAAGCAATGAGCCCTTTACAGCAGGTGAAAGCTGATGGTTGTGATTCAATATAACTTCTCCCTGCAAATTCATGATTTCTGCATGGGGTTTCGTGTCTTGTGCATGAAGATGGACAATAAACAGGAGTGAAAAAATAATAAAGGGTATGAAAATTTTTCTCTGAGTTTTCATAGCTGCTCCTTTCAAATAAAGCATTTAATCTGATGTTTTTTTTTGAAAATTACTATTGATGAAAGAAATCATTGACTAATCTCTCGATGTCAAGTAATTTGAACGATGTTAAGTTCTGATTTATATAATAAAGAATAATTGATTTTGGGAGCAAATATGGCAAAGATCATATATGTCGCAATCGGCAATGAAATATTGATAGGTAAAACAATAAACACGAATGAGAGTTTTATTGGAACCCAGCTTGCGTCTGCAGGAATTCCTCTTGAATCTTCAATAACTATTAAAGACGATAAAGAGATAATCCTGAAAACCTTTGAGGATTGCTGGGAACACTATAATGTGGTCATAGTAACCGGTGGACTGGGACCCACTCATGATGACGTGACGAAATACGCAATTTGCGATTTCTTTAAAAAA
>MVCT01000060.1 GCA_002049945.1 Candidatus Cloacimonas sp. 4484_140 | reverse complement strand
GAAAGGGCAAGAAGAACAAAATTTATTACACATGTTCCAATTATCCAAAATGTAAATTCATCACAAATAAGAAACCCGTTGCTATTAAATGCCCTGATTGTGGCGCAGAATCCATGTTTGAAAAACCATCACGAAAAAAGGTGAAAATCCTTGTTTGTGAAAAATGTGGAAAAGAACTCGCACAATGAAATATTCTGAAGTCTTAGTTTCAGGAATTAAGAGCATTCTTACTCATAAGTTGCGCTCATTCCTGACCTTAGCAGGCATTGTGATCGGCGTGGCAGCAGTTACAACAATGTTCTCCTCAGTTGAGGCAATGAAAAATCTCATCGAAGAAACTATCAGTTCTCTCGGTTATGACAATGTGATCGTGCTCTATTCAAAATTTCCCGATACCAGTATTGATAAATTAAAAAAATACAAAACAGTAAAACGCTTTCAGCAAATCAATTACGCTGATTTCGAAGCACTTCGGGATAGACTTGAAAATATAGAATATATTTATCCCACTATTGATGACCAACGAAATACGATCATAAATGGAAAGAAAAGCCAGATCCGTTTGAAAGGTGTTCAAAACATTTTCTTCACAGAAAAGAATTATTATTTTGCAGAAGGAAGGGAATTCAATGTTATTGAATCACAAAATGGCGAGAATGTCTGTGTGCTGGGACAAGCTATAAGTACTAAGCTCTTTCCCAATGATAATGCTGTTGGACAATATATTTCAATAGGAGATATTCGGTTAAAGATCATTGGAATCATTGATTATGAATCCGCTGAGAGCGGTTTTGCCAGAGCGAATGAGTGGGAGAGAAGACTCGCACTTGAATCCTGCTATATCCCGTCAAAATTCGCAGCGAAATATCTTCGTCCAACTATGAATATCGATGTCGTGTGGATAAAAGCAACTGATGCTGATCTTGTGGGTGATGTATATAATTCCGCAGTTCAGATATTGCGTTCCAGACATAATATGGCAGATGATGTCGGCATGAGGGACATCAGTAAGGATATGCTCGAAGTCAGGCAGCAGGTGAATGAATTTTTAAAGAATTGGAATATCATTCTGCTCGCAATTTCCAGCATCTCGCTTTTTACAGGCGGTATCGGACTCTTTAGTATTTTGCTCATTTCTATTACAGAACGCATGAAAGAGATTGGAATTCGTAAGAGTGTCGGTGCAAAGAATAGAGACATTTTTTCCTACTTTCTTTTTGAATCGATCATTCTTGCTCTCATTGGCGGTCTGGTAGGATCCGGTTTAGCCCTGTTACTGATAGGAGTGCTAAGCAATGCACTGAAAGTCGATGTTTCATTCCCAATTATGGGTATTATGGTGGGTTTATCTTTTGCCATTATCGTGGGTTTGGTTTCGGGATTTTATCCTGCGTACAAAGCATCAAAAATAGATCCAATCAAAGCAATTTTTTATACGGAGTAATACGATATGGTGATAACAATTATTGCAATACTTTTTCTGATAGGCATATTGGTTTTTGTCCATGAGTTCGGACATTTCATTGTTGCCCGTCTCAATCATGTCAAAGTTGAAAAATTCTCCTTTGGCTTTGGACCAAAACTTCTTTCATGGACTATTGGAGAAACCGAGTACAGAATATCACTCATACCGCTGGGTGGGTATGTTAAAATGTTAGGTGAGAATCCTGATGAAGCATCCAGCGAGGAAATTCTTGATAAGAGGAGTTTCAAGCAGAAACGCTGGTGGCAGAAAGCACTTATCGCTTTTGGTGGACCTTTTGCCAATTTCCTGTTTGCTATACTTATCCTTGCGCTTACATACGTCATTGGAATAAAAATCTATGACATTGCCCCTGTGGTAGGCAGAATTTCCGAAGAAGCATATACGGCAATTCCACTTGAAAGCGAAGATAGGATAGTTAGCGTCGATGGTGTTCCTGTGACTGGATGGACATCAATAATTCAGGAATGGATACAGAAGTCCCCGGATAAAAGACAGGTTGCTTTTATACGGGATAATGATACGCTTTTTGCTCAAACAGAAAATTTTTCCTATGAGCTTTGGCTTTCGGACATAAGACCTTATGTGCCTGCAATCATTGGAGATGTTTATTACGGATTACCGGCGTACCAGGCAGGTATGAAAAAGGGTGATACAATTGTTAAAATCGAGGATACTGAAATTCATGACTGGTATGACCTTCAGGAAATCATTAAAAATAATGCTGATCGTCCTTTGCATTTTGTAGTACAAAGAGGTGGTGAACTGCTGGAAATGGATATCACTCCTCAAGTTAATATCGAACTTGATGAAAACTCAGGTATAATCGGAATCTCTCAAATTCTGGAACAGGAATATATTGAGAGTTTCTCTGTTCCAAAATCATTTAAATACGCATTTCTTACAACAATAGACATAATCGGTCGGTATTACAGCGGATTATCCAAACTTGTTATGCATCCGTCTCAAGTTGGCAAAAGCGTGGGCGGTCCCATAATGATAGCATCGCTGACTAGCCAACAAGTGAAAGAAGGCGTAAGTGCTTATCTTTCGTTCCTTGCAATGGTCAGCATCATCTTGATGATCGTCAACCTGCTTCCGATTCCTGTTCTTGATGGCGGCATGATCATGTTCTCGTTTATTGAAGGCATCAGGGGCAAACCGCTCAAATTAAACACGCAGGCGATCCTTCAACGCATAGGGGTAGTGGTTTTACTGCTTATTATGGTTTTTGCCTTCTATAACGATATTTCGAGGTCTGTGGGACGATATTTCTCTCTGAAGCGCTCCAATACTCCATTGAACATTGAACAACCTCAATAGAATGAGTTTCAAGTTTTCAATTTATACTCAGGATACGATCACTTCAGCTCGCACCGGAGAACTCGAACTTCCTCACGGCAAAGTGAAGACTCCGGTTTTTATGCCTGTAGGAACGCTCGGAACGGTAAAAGCCACTTCTCCTGAAGAATTAGAAAATATAGGTTTTGATATAATTCTTGGAAATACATACCACTTGTACCTCCGTCCTGGTGATGAACTCATAAAAAAATCAGGCGGACTGCACTCTTTTATCAACTGGGATAGAAATATGCTTACGGATAGTGGCGGCTTTCAGGTCATGAGCTTGCAGCAGTTCAGGAAGATAACGGAACAGGGTATTGAATTTCAATCCCATATAGATGGAAGCTCTCATTTTTTTAGTCCGGAGCGAGTTATGGAGATAGAGCATAATCTTGGTGCTGATATTATAATGGTACTCGATGAATGCGCACCTTATCCATGCACAAAGGAATATGCAAAGGAATCCGCAGATATGTCTGTTCGATGGGCAAAACGCTGCAAGATCAAACATGAGCAGCTCGGTGGAGAGCAATCCCTATTTGGAATAGTGCAGGGAAGTATTTTTGATGACCTGCGTGAAGAGAACGCAAAAGAACTTGTTGGCATAGATTTTCCCGGCTATGCAATTGGAGGTTTAGCCGTGGGTGAAAATAAGGAGGACATGCTACGAATTGTTAACCTGATGGATAAGGTTCTGCCCAAAGATAAACCACGCTACCTTATGGGTGTGGGAACACCACTCGATCTGCTCGAGAATATCGAGCGTGGAGTGGATATGTTCGACTGTGTGATGCCCACGCGTCATGCTCGGAACGGGCAGGTATTTACCAGAGATGGCAGACTTACTGTGCGAAATGGAAAATACAAAGAGGATTTCCGTCCGCTTCAGGATGATTGCTCCTGCTATGCATGCAGAAATTTCTCTCGCACATACATCCGCCATCTTATCAATGTGAAAGAAATACTTGGTGTCCGATTAACGACACTGCATAATTTAACCTTTTATAATACTTTAATCAAAGAAATAAGAGAAGCCATTAACAGTGGTACTTTCTCGGAATATAAAAAAAATTTTATCGAACGTTACACTCGTTCCAATGATGTCCAAAACATATAATTTTTAAAAATGAACACGAAGAAGTCATTTAAAACCACCAGTCTCCGTTACACTTCAGTCTTCTCCGCCAGCTGGCGGATACGCCCCGACAGGACGCCTTGGCAGGCAGAGAACACAGAGAAAGTAAAGAAGGATTCTTTTACCGGAAAGATCATTGGCTGTGCAATAGAGCTCAACTTCTCACATACATGAAACTTGCTAATATAAATATAGGTTTGTTGATTAACTTTAACGTTAAGAAATTAAAAGATGGAATTGAAAGATTTAAATTTTAAATCTCTGTGGTCTCGGTGCTCTCTGTGGTGAGAAAAAAATGCGTATAATGATAAGTTCTAATGAAAGGGAAACAGAATGAAAAAAGCAAAGATACTCTGGATAGATGATGAAATACAGATGCTCAAACCGCATATTATATTTCTTGAGGAAAGAAATTTCGAAGTGGTTTCTGCATCCAATGGAAACGACGGCATTGCACTCGTTGAAGAACAAAATTTTGATATCGTACTTCTCGATGAGATGATGCCCGGACTCGACGGACTGGAAACTCTTGTGAAGATCAAGAAGCTCAACGAAAGTCTTCCTGTGGTAATGGTCACTAAGAACGAAGAAGAGGGTTTGATGAACAAAGCGATTGCCCAGCAGATCACAGATTATATCATCAAACCTATCAACCCAAACCAGATACTGATGTCACTTAAGAAGATATTGATGTCTGAAGAGATCCGCAGAAATAGAACCGGCGAAGAGTATGCGGAATTCTCTGCAAAACTAAATCAAAAACTTTTTGCAGAACCGAACTGGCAGGATTGGATAGATATTTATCGCTCCCTTGCAGAATGGGATCTGAAGCTGGATCAGCTCTATTACGAAGATATCATTCAAATGCACTCGTATGAAAAGAAAAATTGTGATACCGAATTTTCAAACTACATCGCTGCTCATTATGAAGATTTTCTCACTAAATCCGATAGTCCGGTGCTTTCTCCTGATATAGTAAGAAAATTCGTTGCAGACAGACTGTACACAAAGAAGGTTGTGTATTTTGTGGTACTCGACTGTCTTCGGCTTGATCAATTCATGATATTAAAGCCCTTTATTGAGGAGCTTTTTAATGTGAAAACGGATTATTATTATTCAATTTTACCCACATCAACGCCTTATTCTCGAAATGCAATTTTCGCCGGTATGATGCCCAGCAAGATAGCAAAAATGTATCCGCAATTCTGGCGTACCAGCAAAGAAGTGGAAAGCAGTTTTAACCGCGATGAGCACTTTTTCATTGATGAACAGCTAAAGAAAATGGATATTCCAATGCCGCATGGAAGTAAGTATATTAAGATACTGAATACTGAGGAAGGCGAGTATGTCACAAAAAAGATCCCTTCCTATAAAAAAGAGCGATTGGTCGTTCTCGTGTATAACTTTTTGGACCTGCTGCTTCATCACAGATTTAAAGATGAAATACTTCAGGAAATTATACCTAATGATCGTGCACTGCGTTCGTTAACAAAGTTATGGTTTTTGAATTCTCAGTTCTATGAAACACTCAAACTGATTGCAAAACAGGATGCTGTTGTAATTCTGACAACCGATCACGGTTCGATAAAAGTTGAGCATGCCACAAAGGTTATCAGCGATAAGGAAATTTCATACGGATTACGCGCAAAACACGGAAAGAATATCACCTGTAATGACAGGCATACTATCAAAGTTTCAGATCCGAAAAGATACGGACTTCCTATTGAAAACGTTATAGAGAACTTTATCTTTGCCAAAGGTGATCATTACTTTGTGTATCCAACTGCTTATCATGAGTACAAGCGTAAATTCGACGGTACCTATCAGCACGGCGGTGTTTCCATGGAAGAAATGATCCTGCCTGTATCGATCTTAACACCCAAGAAGTAAAATGGCTCACGATTCTTATTCTCAGGAATTTACAAGTGCTTCTGAAAAGGAAACTACACAGATCGCAAAGGATTTTGCTGATATACTGCAAATGGGTGATGTCGTGGCACTTAAAGGTGAACTGGGCAGCGGCAAAACCTTTTTTGTGAAAAAGGTGGCTGAGGAATTGGGCTTTGACGGTTATGTGTCGAGTCCGACTTTTACTATCCTGAACATTTATGAAGCTTCGCCCTATCTCTATCATTTTGATTTCTACCGCCTGAAAAATATCGAAGAAATCGAGAAGATCGGCTTTCCAGACCTGCTTATGGAAGACGGCATTTTCTTCATAGAATGGCCCGAAAAAGCTGAAGAACTACTTCATGAAAAATATTTTGAGATAAGAATTGACATTGTGAATGGAACTCACAGAAAAATAAGTATAAAGAAAATTACTGGAAATGAGGATGCATTATGTCGAAATTGATGAAAAGTGTTTCAGGAATTCGCGGTATTGTTGGAGATTCGCTCACTACAGAGCTTGTTCTCTCCTTTGCAAAGCGATTTGGAGTTTTCTCAAAACGCGGAAAAGTCGTAGTCGGAAGAGATTCCCGAACCACTGGAAAGATGATGCTCAGCTCTGTTTCTGCCGGTTTGATGTCTGTCGGAGTAGATGTGATAGATCTGGGAATATGTCCTACGCCTACAATACTTCTTGCTGCAGAAAATCTAAAAGCTGATGGAGGAATTGCGATCACTGCGAGCCATAATCCCCAGGAATGGAATGCACTGAAACTCATAAATAAAACAGGCACTTTTTTAACTCCTGTACAATCACAGAATTTCTGGAATATTCCCGAAGATGAGCTAAAAGACCTTGATTGGCAAAGAGGTGGCACTTATTCTTTGTATAAAAATGCAATTGATGATCATATTCAGGCGATCATGAAACTTCCTATTATAGCGTCAGATAAGACAAAAGAAAGGAATTTTAAAGTAGTCATAGATTCTACGAATGGTGCAGGTGGTTTGATGTCACCACTTCTGCTTAAAGCTCTTGGTTGTGAAGTGATCGAGCTGTATTCAGAACCGAATGGAATGTTCTCACGCATTGCAGAGCCCGCAGCAGAAAATCTTTGTGCTCTTGAAGAAGAAGTAAAAAAACATGGTGCCGATATTGGCT
>MVCT01000059.1 GCA_002049945.1 Candidatus Cloacimonas sp. 4484_140 | reverse complement strand
CAATGGAAATTACACTAATGAAGAGTTGTATCTTATCAGTAAATTGGCAAAGCAGTATAAGTGCCATAAGAAATTTTCCTGGGAACTGAACGGTTCAGTAGTAAAAGACAAACTCGGCATTAGTTTTTCTCCCAATCCAAGCGCTGACCTTAATGATGCTGAGCTTATCGTTTTGATCGGGGATGTCACTCATACTGTTGGCGTGAAGATCATGCAGGCACTCAATAATGGTGCAAAATTGATGCTTATCCATCCTGATGAGAATAGATTTACCCGACGTGCAGATTTCCATATTACAACGAATTATTACATAGAAGTTATCAATGAATTCACAAAGTATCTCGTTGAATATCGTCATCATAATATTGATTATATTGCCCGTTATATTGGGAATTTTGTTGATTTCAATCATCAGCTTCAGCATACTATACAGACTGATGAATTTATGGATTTTGCCCATGAATTATTGTCATTTAAAAAGATCATATTTGTCTATTCCGAAAGTGATCTGGATTATGATACCCAAAATGCGATATTAAATCTGAGTATGCTGCGTGGTGATATAGGAATGCAAGGAAAAGGTGTTGTGAGCTGTTCTGAGCTTGCAAATAAGCCCTCTTTGCTTGAAAACGGATTTATTCCCGTGAAAAATTACCAGAAACTCAAATCAGCAGCTATATTTGGAGAGGATCCTTTGTATAATAACAAAATGGAGATCTACGAGTGGTTGAATAATCTTGAGTTCCTTCTTGTAGCAGATTCCTTTATGACAGAAACTGCAAAAATGGCACATGTTGTATTGCCGCTCAATTCGTTTATCGAATCTGAGGGTACGATTACAAATGATAATAATGTCGTTCAAACAGTGACGAAAGTATGCAATACTGTTACAGGAAAAGAGAACTGGTATGTGCTGAAAGATCTTCTTGGTTTGGATTCTACACTGGAAGAAATCTCTGAAGATGCGAATAATGGAATCAACTTTGATGAAAGTGTTGAGGGCAGATATATTCCTTCAGAAGAGGAAACACAGAAGATAGAGTTGTCATTCACTCATAAACCTTCTGTTGCACGAGCTACTATCGAGCTGAATGCAACGAGAAAGAAAATTCTTGATTTTAAAGAAAAGATGCTTGGAAAAAAATAATAGCTCTTAGTAAATCCTAAAATAAAAAGCCCTCTACATACGTAAAGGGCTTTATTTATTATAATTTTATAGACTAAACAATTCCCTGATCGAGCATTGCGTTTGCAACTTTAAGGAATCCGGCGATGTTCGCACCACGTACATAATCAACATAACCATCAACAGTTCCGTATTTCACACACTGGTTATGGATTGCTTTCATGATATTATGAAGACGCTCATCAACCTCCTCACGAGTCCATTTAAGACGGAGACTGTTCTGGGACATTTCAAGACCGGAAACAGAGACACCGCCAGCATTTGCTGCTTTTCCAGGTGAGTAGAGTTTCTTATTCTTCTGGAAAATTTCAATTGCTTTGGGAGTACAAGGCATATTTGCGCCTTCAGTAATACAAATACAGCCATTTTTCACGAGATTCTCAGCATCATGTTCATCGAGCTCGTTCTGAGTTGCACAAGGCAGTGCAACATCACAAGTGACTTCCCACGGTCGTTTTTCTGGATAGAAAGGCACACCATACTCTTCAGCGTAGTCCTGAACTACGTCTCTGTTACTTGCGCGCATTTCAAGCAGATAATCCACTTTATCGCCCTTGATGCCGTCTTTGTCATAAATGTAGCCATCAGGACCGGAAAGGGTTACAACTTTTCCGCCAAGATCATTGACTTTCTGGATCGCACCCCAGGCAACATTACCAAAACCAGATACTGCTACTATTTTACCTTCAAAATTTTTATTAATAGTTTTAAGCATTTCCTGGGCGAAATAGACCACGCCAAAGCCGGTTGCTTCAGGGCGAATAAGACTTCCACCCCAATTCAAACCTTTACCGGTAAGTATGCCAACGAATTCATTTTTCAGTTTCTTATACATTCCAAACAAATAGCCGATCTCGCGACCACCTACACCGATATCGCCGGCAGGGACATCTGTATTTGGACCGATATGACGGAAAAGCTCAGACATAAATGCCTGGCAGAAACGCATGATCTCTGCATCTGATTTACCTTTTGTATCGAAGTCAGAACCGCCCTTACCACCACCCATAGGAAGTGTGGTAAGACTGTTTTTGAAGATCTGCTCAAAGCCCAAAAATTTCATGATGCTGAGGTTTACGCTCGGGTGAAAGCGCAGTCCGCCTTTATAAGGTCCAATTGCACTGTTAAATTCCACTCGAAAGCCCTTATTGACCTGTGTTTCACCTTTGTCGTTGAACCAGGGAACACGGAAAAGGATCATACGTTCTGGTTCTACGATGCGTTCCAAAATCTTAGCTTCCATGAATTGGGGATTAGATTCATACACATCCCACACAGATGTAACTACTTCTTCTACTGCCTGTAAAAATTCAGGTTCATGAGGATTTCGTGCAGTAACTTTCTGCATAAATTCCTTAACTGTCATGTTATCCTCCAAGATTAACACTTTATTTCACTATTTATTAGGTATGATATTTATGATAAAAGCTTCCCATAAAGAGGGAAGCTTTTTCTATAAATCTAAATTATACGACACCTTGATCGAGCATGGAATCAGCGACCTTGATGAAGCCGGCAATATTCGCGCCATTCACATAGTTCACGAAATCACCTTCTTTGCCGTATTCAACACACTGGGAATGAATACTCTTCATAATGTTATGAAGTTTGTCATCAACTTCTTCACTGCTCCAGCTTAGGCGGAGACTGTTCTGGGACATTTCCAGACCGGAAACAGAAACACCGCCAGCATTTGCTGCTTTTCCAGGACCATACAGTATTTTGTTATCGATATACACATTGATAGCACCGGGTGTGGAAGGCATGTTTGCACCTTCAGAAATACAGATACAACCATTTTTAATAAGCATCTTGGCTTCTTCTTCGTTGACTTCATTCTGAGTTGCACAGGGAAGTGCAACATCACATTTGACACTCCAAGGGCGTTCACCTTCGTGATATTCGACACCAAATTCTTCTGCGTACTCTTTGATGCGTCCGCGTTTGACATTCTTGAGTTCCATAATGAATTCCCACTTGTCACCGGAAATTCCATTTGGATCATAGATGTAGCCGCTTGAATCGGAAAGAGTAACTACTTTACCACCAAGCTGGTTGACCTTTTGTGTCGCGTACTGTGCAACATTTCCTGAGCCGGAAATCGTAACGACCTTGTCCTTAAAGTTAAGACCGCGGGTTTTCAGCATCTCTTCTGCAAAATAGACTGCGCCGTATCCTGTTGCTTCGGGTCGGATAAGACTTCCACCCCAATCAAGCTTCTTGCCTGTGAGCACACCAACGAATTCATTTCTCAGTTTCTTATACATTCCGAACATGAAACCGATCTCACGACCGCCAACACCAATATCGCCGGCAGGCACGTCAGTATTCGCACCAATATGACGGAAAAGTTCAGACATGAATGCCTGGCAGAAACGCATGACTTCAGCGTCAGTTTTTCCTTTGGGATCAAAATCAGAACCGCCCTTACCGCCGCCCATCGGGAGTGTAGTAAGACTGTTTTTGAATACTTGTTCAAATCCTAAAAATTTTAGAATACTCAGGTTAACGCTCGGGTGAAAACGAATCCCACCTTTGTAAGGTCCAATTGCACTATTGAATTCAATCCTGTAACCGCGGTTAACCATAACTTCACCGTCGTCACGAGTCCAGGGGACACGGAACATAATGATACGTTCCGGTTCTACGATTCTTTCAAGCACTTTAGCTTCCTTGTAACGAGGATTGGATTCATATACCGGCCAGAGAGATTCGGCAACTTCTTTTACAGCTTGAAGAAATTCAGGTTGATTAGGATTATGAGCTTCAACTTGATACATAAATTCTTTCATACTCATGAGGAATACCTCCAGATATTATTTATTATGGTAAGATTTGGCGTAAAAATGAACCCTATTAATATTTGTCAAATTATAATTAAAAAAACGTTTTTTCAACACAAAAGAAAAAATTGACATGAATATACATAAATAAAAAATAGTAAAACAGATAATGGAAAGAAAAAATAATATGATGTTTTCGAAAGGTAATTATATCAATTTGTTTGATAGTAATGAGTATATTCTTTATAATTCAGATACTTTTGAAACGTTGAAAAGTTTTAAAAGTAATTTTTTTGATTTAATAGTAAGTTCACCACCATACAATATTGGGAAAGAATATGAAAGAAAAGTATCAATAGAAAAGTATCTTCTTTCTCAGAGAGAAGTAATAAAAGAATTAGTAAGAATTTTATCAGAAAAAGGGAGTTTATGTTGGCAGGTTGGTAACTATGTTGATAATGGCGAGGTTTTTCCTTTAGATATTTTTTATTATAACATTTTTAAAGAAATGAAATTAAAATTAAGAAATAGGATAATATGGCGTTTCGGACATGGTCTTCATGCAAAAAATAGATTTTCTGGAAGATATGAAACAATATTGTGGTTTACCAAAGGGGATGAATATATATTTAACTTAGATGATGTTAGAATACCTTCGAAGTATCCTGGTAAAAGACATTTTAAAGGTCCCAATAAAGGTAAATTATCAGGTAATCCTAAAGGAAAAAATCCTTCAGATGTATGGGATATTTTAATACAAGATTGGGACAATTTAATCTGGGAAATTCCAAATGTGAAAGCAAATCATCCAGAAAAAACTGAACATCCTTGTCAATTTCCTGTTGAGCTAGTTGAGAGATGTATTTTGGCATTAACAAATAAAAATAGTTGGATTCTAGATCCATATTCTGGAGTTGGTTCAACAATAATTGCTGCTTTGATACTCTGAAAATCAGGCCATTAACAAAACCAATTTATAAGCCAAGCTCTGATAACAAAATTTCTAAATATCCTAAAGAATGGATTGGAGGGAAATAATGAAGATTTGTTATAAATTTTCCCATTTAAATGGTGAAGAATATCTTATTGTACATCATAAGAAGATTTATAAAGAAATTAAGAATATCATCACTTCACTGGATGCTAATTCTTTTCGGACGAAAGTAAGTAAAGAAAAGACTATGAAGGGGAAAAAATTATTTAATCCCAAAGCTATTAACAAGGAATATAAAAAATTATTCAACGAAAAAGAATGGTTTGAAAGTAGGTATAGTTACTACATTACTCTTGATAGAGAATTAATGGAAAAAAGTATAAATATACCGTTTAAACAACAAAAAAAGTTTTTATTAGAAAATAATGAAATGAATCCAATTTTTTCTTATAAACAAACAGATTTTATTAAAGATAAAATTGCTGTAGAAGTTCAATTTGGTAAATATTCGTTCGTTGCTTATGATATATTTGTAAAACATATGTTATTTTATTCTGGGGGAATTATAAATTTAGGTATTGAAATTTTACCAACTAAAAGTATGAAACTTGAAATGTCTACAGGAATAGCATATTATGAGGGAGAAGTTTATAATATCTTAAGACATGGAAGGAATAATCCAGCAATTCCACTTCTTATATTGGGAGTCGAACCATAAGATAATCTAATATATTTTTTAAAATAGGTGTAATTTACAATCGTGCATCATATGAAATCAGGCAAAATAGTTTTTTATAATAATAACATCTACGGAGTGAATCTTCTCTTCAATAAACAAAAAAAATATTAATGAGAGCACTTGCTTAAATATAAAAAGCAATAGAAAAGATCGAAGAACTTACTAATGACCTGGAAGACAAATGGGGGAAATAGCTTATTTGTAAATTACTGCAACGCCCTTTTTCCCATCCATTTTTATAAGAAATTCCTTTTGTGATGATACATGTCTGAAAAAGGTCAACTCATGCTCTGCTTTTTGCCGGTTCAGCCATGCCCAGTCCACAAAATCCTGTTTTGAAGTATAGGGAATCGTGAAATAGCCCACATTCATTGCAACGAGGTTGTGGAAGAAATGGCTTCCCTGCGAGGGTTCGATCGGAAGATTCTGCATGCCCACTTCAACTATTACTGCTGCCTGATCAATTTGCCCCCAACGTGCCGGCACGCCAAGAAAGCGGTCATTCGTGCCCCAGCGTCCCAGTCCGATCAGTATGTACCTGGCATCCTTTTTCTTCATTTCCTTATTCAGGAATTCAAGCTCATCTTTCATTTCGAGGGTTTTCGTGCTCTCAAATTTTGTAGGATCAAGATAAATAATATCCTTCACATCCTGCACGATGCCGTTACCCATACCTTTTGTGGTCAGCAGGACTAGTTCCTTAGGTGAAAGCTTATCCAATTCAATATTAATATTTTCCTTTGTTATCATAAGTGGACGTATCTGAAGGATGTAGAAAATTGGTTTTTCAAGAGCTCTTCCATCTTCTTGAAATTTCATTGCAAATTCGATCTCAACAGGCACTCCAAGCCCGATCTCTCCAATCTCGAGCATTCGGTTTATGATATCAGATAGGGGATATTGATTAAATCGGATCACATTCCTAAATGTGATTACACGAGGACCTTTGATAAACTTTCCATCTAAAAAAGCGAAATGTTCATAATCCCACACGGAGGTAAATGGCTGGAAAATACCGTCTTTATAGGCATTGGTAATTCGTTTTCGTTCAAGAGTTGCGTCATCACCTTTACTGAGATCGAAAGTATTGTCATTCATATCGAGTGCATAGAATTCTCTCTGATTGTTCTCCACGATTTCCGTAGGACGCAACATATCAACTTTGGGATGTCTTGGACAGTAACGGTAAGCTCTTTCACCGTCAACTACTGATTTGCCAAGCCCAAGTGCAATGGATGCGATCCCGTCTGTGTGCTTCATAATAAAAGTGGGGTAGTAATTATAAGATTGTGCAACGCCTGATAACTGGGGAAAGTAATAGCCGTCGTAGGTTGATCCGACAATTTCCTGAACCACAACTGCCATCTTTTCTTCATCGATCTTGAAGTGAATACTCTCGATATAACAGCGCGCATTTTCCTGGAAGGGAGACGCAAACACAAGCTTTATTGCTTCCTGCAGGTGAGTTAATCGGACTTTATTGTCTTCATTATTATTAGGAAGCATATAGGTTCTATAAATACCCGCAAATGGCTGAGACTGCGAATCCTCCAGCAAGCCGGATGAGCGGACTGCGAGCGGATATTCAGTTTTTTCTATAAGAATTTTCAGACGTTCATTGAGCTGGGGTGAAAGCGTTCCTTTAAAAAAAATATCAGCAATTTCCTGGTCGCTTTTTTCTGCAATAGAATTCATGATATTATTATGCTCCAGGAACCAGTCATACTCATTTGTGCCGAGTATCGCTGTTTTGGGGATTCTTATATCAACATTATCAAAATCCTTATTCACATCCAATGTAACGAGCATGGCATTCAAAAAAGCTATTCCACGCCCTTTTCCGCCAAGCGAACCATCTCCGAGCTTTACTATTTTATCTTCTTCATGAAGAAATGATGGGTCAAAATTTATGACTTTTCCACGATTGAGTTTTCTGCGTATTTCATGGATGGTAAGGATGAGGAAATTACGCAAGTCAACACTTGTGGGAAAATCCTGCACTTTAAGCGCTCTGACCTTCTTGGCGATCTGCATCTCACCACGGGCAATGAGCCATGCAGAGAAATGATTTCTATCTGCATGATAGATGATGGATCCTTCGGGAATATCCTTCAAACTATGCTCAAACTCTTCGAGATTTTTTACTCTTCGTAAAACCTTTCCTGAGGGAGTTTTGAAAACAAAATCACCAAAGCCAAGATTATCGGTGATGAAGCTGCGCATGTCACTGAAAAAGGATTTGGAATATTTATATAGGAATTGAGTGTTCAGTTGCTCTGCATCTTTCCTGAAACTTTCTTCTGCTGATTGCATAAGAATCGGAAGTTCGGGCTCCTCAGAACGAATGGTTTTTACAAGATTTAGTCCACCTTCAATATTGAATTGCCCATTCACTTTCAGGTTCACATTTGTGATTATACCGATAATATATTCCTTGTATTTTTGAAAGTAGTATAGTGCATCTTCGTAGTCATGCACAAGGATAACCTTGGGTCGGGCTTTCATTCTCAGGCGTTTATTTGCTTCATTCAATTCGGATGAAATAAGCCGCTGAGTCTGATCGAGGATTTCCTGATAAAGAAGCGGCAGGAAGAGTGAATAATAATCAATAGAACTTTCTATAAGCAATACGACACGCACCAATCCTTGAGTTGTGTCGTGATCTATGTTCCACTTGTCCTCGACCGATTTGATCATGCCAAGAAAGAGTTTTGCGTCACCTGTCCACAGAAAAACATCATCAATATAATACAGTTTATCTTCGCTACGGTGGATAACATCAATGTAGGATTGCTTATTTAAAAGCAACAGGATGGGTAGGTTTGGATAGTGTTCTTTGATGTCTCTGCTTAGTTCAAATGGTGTGATCTCTCCCATTCTCATCATAATTATTACAAGATCGAATTCCTTGGTTTTCAGCTTTTCAGTAATATCTTTTGATTTGCTTATAGGAATAGTCGTGATGCGCGGTTCGTTAGTCAGGTTGAGCTGTTTGTACTCACCGTACAATTGTTCGGAAAGCCGCCCATCCTGTTCAAGGATATAGGCATCATAGAAATTTGAGATGAGGAGAATTTCTTTCACCCTTCTCTTCATGAGGTTGTGAAAGATATCCTCACCGAATTTGAATTTATTATAGTACTTATCCAGTTCTTCCAGTTTCATGATCTACTTATTTATATATGACAGCGTGTCCTTTGCGGCCATCCATTTTAATGACCAGCGGATGAGCGACCCGAATATGAAGGAAGTAATCCGTTTTCTCTATAACTCTTTGCTGTTTGAGCCAATTCCAGTCCAGAGAATCGGTGTCAGAAATATGGGGAATGCTGAAATAACCCACATCCATAGATACGAGATTGTGGAAGAAATGTGTGCCCTGTGAGCTATCCACGACAAAATCTTCAAGCCCTGCTTCAACAATGATCTTTGCCATGCTAATGTCAGTCCATTTTACCGGAATGCCGAGAAATTTATCTCGCGAACCCCAACGTCCTGGTCCAATAAGAATGTAATTTCTATCCTCAGCTTTCATTCGCATATTCATTTTTGAAATTCCATCACGCATTTTCTCAGTCTTTGTTTTATCCCATTTATCAAGATCAGCAAAGATGACATCATAGACAGAATCTATCATGCCATTTCCCATGCCATTTTCAGTGTAAAGCATCAATTCGTCCCTGTTCAGATTTTCAGGATCAATGTAAATTTCATCAGTATTTATGGTAAGGGGTCTGATTTGGAGGACATAAAAAGTGGGATATATTTTCTTTTTCTCATCCTTGGTAAGATTCACTGCAAACTCGATCTCAACCGGTACGCCCATCGCCTTTTCGCCGATATCAAGAATCTCTTCAGAAATTTTAGCAAGAGGGAAGTAATTGTATTTCAGAATATCTGCAAAAGTTACGATTTTCATGCCTTTTGTGGTCACTCCGTCGATAAAGCGGTTGTTTTCATAGTCCCACATTGACGTCATGTGCGTCAGGGTTCCATGTTTTTCTGCTTGCCTGATGCGTACATTTGCAATGGTGATCTCATCTCCATCGAGCAGGTTGAAATCCTCCTTATCCATTGCAACTGCATAAAGGAATTTCTGTGAATCCATAACCAATTCCTCAGGTGGAATGATTTCCATCTTAGGATATTTTGGACAGAATCTGAAGTTGAGTTCTCCCTCAACAACTGCTTTTCCGAGTCCAACTGCCAACGAAACCACGCCGTCGCTGCTCTTAAGATAGGAAATAGGGTAGAAATTGTAGGATTGACCCACTCCGGAAAAATGCGGGTAATAGCAACCATCAAAAGCTGAGCCAACCATTTCCTGAATGATCACAGCCATCTTTTCTTCTTCGACTTTGTAATTGATGCTCTCAATATAGCTGCGAGCACCTTCAAGATAGACCGATGAGAACACCAGTTTGATGGCATCGCAGAGCTGGCGCAGACGTATCTCTTTGTCGGGATTATTGTTAGGAAGAAGGAAGGTTTTGTAAATTCCCGCAAAGGGCTGTGACTGCGAATCCTCAAGAAGTCCTGACGAACGTACTGCAATAGGATAAGTGATATGTTCTATAAAAATCCTTAATTTTTGGATAAGCTCTTTGGACAAAGTGCCCTTTATGAAAATTTCCTGAATTTCCTTATCAGTTTTGGAGATGATCCATTCACCGATCTTATTTCTCTCAATAAAAGAATCATATTCCGATGTGCCAATAATGGAAGTGCTGGGTAGGGCGATATCTACTTCAGGGAATTCCTCTTCGAACTCCATCGTCACAAGAAGCGCATTTAAAAAAGCAAGTCCTCGTCCCTTTCCGCCTAATGAGCCCTCTGCAAGGCGGATGATCTGATCAACTTCAGAGAGAGCAGAAGGTTCGAAATTTATTATCTTGCCGTGGGTTCGTTTTTGCCGAACAGTGCGGAAAACACCCAGAAGGTATTCTCTCAGTTCTTCTAGATCATGAAAATCTGCGATGTTGGAATGAAGAATCTCTTTTGCAACCTGGATTTCACCATGTGCGACAAGCCAGCTTGAGAAATGGTTTCTCTCACCATGATAGAGAAGCGATTCGCCGGGAAGTGTTTTTATTTTCTGTTCAAACTCAAACATGGTAGCTGCTCTGTCTATCTCGGCGCCTGCTTTGTTTCGGAAAACAAAATCGCCATATCCGAGGTCGCTTTTAATAATGGTCTGAAGATCGTGAAGCATAGTTTTTGAGGTTTTATTAAGAAAATTTACTTTCAGATTTCGCGCTTTTTCTTCATTCTCAATATCTGAGGATTGGAGAATGACAGGTATATCCATCTGGCGGTCTTTCATTCTTTGAATTAGTTTGAATCCTGCATTTTCATCCAAAATGCCATTATGAATAAATTTTACATCAGAGATGACAGCAACAATGTATTCTTGGTATTCTTCGACGAATTTTACTGCTTCTTCATAAGAGTGCACTAACATAACTTTGGGACGTGCTCGCATCTGAAGACGCTTATTGATGTCACTCAACTCCTCATTGATGAGCCGCTGTGTCTGTTTGAGAATTTCAGAATAAAGTAGAGGTAGGAACATGGAGTAATATATTATGGAATCTTCGATCAGCAAAATGACGCGGACATAGCCCTGTTTTGTGTCGTATTCCACATTATGAATGTCCTCAACCATCTTTACCATTGCGAGGAAAAGTTTGGTGTCTCCGTTCCACAAAAATGCTTTATCGATATACTGCATTTCGTCTTCATTCTTTTCAACAATGGAGATGTCTGACTGGACATTGAGCAACAGAAGAATGGGCATGTTTGGATGGCGCTGCTTGATGCGGCGGCTCAGTTCAAAAGGGCTTATCTCACCGATCCTCATCATTGTTATGACCAGATCGAAAGAGCGGTTTTCCAGCATTTCCAGTGCCTGCTTGCCTGTGGGAACACTTGTGATGCGAGGTGCGGTGCTAAGGTTGAGCTGGCGGTATTCGCCGAATATCTGCTCGGAAAGCCGACCGTCCTGCTCGAAGATGAAGGCATCATAAAAGGTGGAAACCAGCAGTATCTCTTTGATGTGATACTTCATCAGGTTGTGAAAGTTGTCCTCACCAAACTTAAATTTATTATAGTAATAATTGAGTTTCGATAGATCCATGAAAACTCCTTATGATAAATATAAAAATATCAATCAATAAAAAACGGATTGTAAATTTATAGCAAATTTTTTATGAAAATTGTGAAGTGATTTCACTTCCGTCAGGGAATGGTCACTGACGACTCTGGAAGAGAATTGGATGGAACTTAAATCACTTATGTAGAAATAATTGATTATTTTGA
>MVCT01000058.1 GCA_002049945.1 Candidatus Cloacimonas sp. 4484_140 | reverse complement strand
GTACTTTTTTTGAACTGGGAAAGTGGAGTGTCGGATTGAAAATGAGCAGGATCACGATCGCAAAAAATAAGAATCTTAATATTCCGAGGATAAATTTGAGACTGTTTTTTATCGGTGGATTTGTGAATCTATAATAAAAAAAGATGATGATTCCGGAAAGAATGATGAGAAGTGTTGCCAGGAGGTTCATTTGTTCAGTTTATTTTGAAATTTCTTAATAAGATTACGGGCTGCTTTCTGTTCAGCAGCTTTTTTGGATTTCCCACTGCCCCTCGATGAGTACTTTTTACCTACCGAAACCTTTGTATAGAATTTTTTTTGATGTTCGGGTCCGGCTTCTTTAATTATCTCATAGACTGGATTTTCGGCAAATTCGGCATGAGCAAATTCCTGCAGGATACTCTTGTAATTCTGAAGATCTGTATGAGAGATCAGTTCATCAAAATTTGAAAGAATAAGATTTTGTATTACGTATTTTGCTTCTCGGTAAGAGCAATCCAGAAATATTGCGCCAAAGAGAGATTCCATGGTGTCAGCAGTTAGTGATGAACGTTTTTGGTGATTAAGATTTATCTCATCTTCCTTTACAAGGATGTATTTTGTTAATCCAATCTCACCGGCTTTTTTGTTCAAATAAACCTTACTGATTATTTTCGAACGTTTTTTTGTGAGGAATCCCTCGTCTTTATCATGAAAGGTTTTGAATAGATATTCTGTGATGGCTAATTCAAGAACTGAGTCTCCGAGAAATTCCAATCTTTCTGCAATAGAATGGTCGCTTTCTTGATCATAGATGGATCTATGAATAAGCGCTGCTTCTAAAAGGTCAGTATTTTTGAAAAAATAGTTAAGCTTTTCCTCTAATTGCGGAAGTGATTTCCTCCACTTTTCGATTTTTTGGGGGTCAGCTTTAGAATGAAGAACAATCTTATCATTCTCAATCATCATATCGCTTGAAAACCAGTGTCGCGTTGTGACCACCGAATCCAAATGAGTTAGAGATACTATACTCTATTGCTAAAGGAATGGTACCTTCGGGATTATAATCAAGGTCACATTCAGGATCAGGAGTAGTGAGATTTGTGGTGGGATGTATCTTTTGCTCTTGAATGGATTTTACAACAATAATTGATTCCAGTGCACCGGCAGCTCCAAGTCCGTGACCGAGCATTGATTTACTGGAGTTAATTTTCACTTCGTATGCGTAGTCACCAAATACTGTTTTGATCGCCTGAGTTTCGCTCTTATCATTAAGGGGGGTTGAAGTGCCGTGGGCATTAATGTACTGTACATCTTCAGGAGAAATTCCTGCATCCTCAATAGCATTACGCATAGAGTGTGCTCCGCCTTCTCCGCTTGGGGCAGGCATAGTGATGTGGAAGGCGTCACAAGTAGCTCCGTAACCGACCATTTCTCCGTAGATCATAGCTCCTCTGGATTTTGCATGCTCATATTCTTCCAGCACAAGAGCTGCTGCTCCTTCAGCAAGAACAAATCCGTCTCTCTCTTTATCAAAGGGTCTGCTTGCTGTTTCCGGTGAGTCATTACGTGTGGAAAGAGCACGCATCACAGAAAAGCCGGAGAGAGTAAACCGTGTAACTGCTGCTTCTGAACCGACAGCGATCACAGCTTCAGCAGCGCCATATTTAATTGCTCTGTATGCCTCTCCAATTGCGTTTGCACTGGAGGCACATGCCGAAGTAACATTAAAATTAATACTTCGTGCATTGTATTTAATAGCAATTCTACCGGCAGCTATATTCGATATCATCATAGGTATAAAGAAAGGGCTTATCCTTTTGGGTCCTCGTGTAAGAAAATTACTCGTTTGCTGTTCAAAAGTTTGCATTCCGCCAATACCGGTTCCTGTGATGACACCTAATTTATCAGGATCAATCTGCCCTTCGAGACCGGAATTCTCCATTGCCTGAGTTGCTGCAGCAATAGAAAAATGGCAGTAACGATCCATTCTTTTTACTTCTTTAGGAACGATATAATCGAGGGGATCGAAGTTATTGACCTGCCCTGCGATCTTGGAAGGAACATCTTCAAGATCAAAGTTCGTTGCGAGAGCAATACCGGATTTTCCTTCACAGAGTTTTTTCCAAGTATCTTCGACGTTCAAGCCGAGGGGATTAATGGTACCAAGACCGGTTACAACCACTCTTTTTAACTTCATGGAATAGTGTCCTTTCTGAAATAGATGGAATGCACCCCACACACCGTTTTACCAGTATGTGGGGTTATGGATTATTCGTTTAATTTTTTGTCGAGATATTCTATAGCAGTGCCCACAGTTGTAAGCTTTTCTGCGTCTTCATCTGGAATTTCAATATCGAATTCCTCTTCAAATTGCATTATTAACTCGACAGTATCAAGAGAATCTGCACCAAGATCTTCAATAAAGCGTGCTTCTTCTGTTATTTCACTTTCAGTCGCGCCCAATTGTGTTGCGATGATTCCTTTGACTTTTTCTTTAATGTTTTCGTCCATTGTTTTCTCCTTTAATTTAAGGTTTCTTTTATATCATTCCACCATCTATTATTATTGTTTGACCTGTTATATAATCTGCATCTTCGCTACTGAGGAAGAGCACAAGCTTACCTACATCCTCCGGTGTACCGAAGCGTTTCATTGGAATATTTTCAAGATATTTTTGCTGAATCTCTTCAGGAAGAGTATCTGTCATAGCTGTTTGAATAAATCCGGGAGCTACTGCATTCACATTAATATTTCTGGATGCAAGCTCCTTAGCTACAGATTTCGTAAAAGCGATGATACCACCCTTTGTTGCAGCATAGTTTGCCTGTCCCGCATTGCCGACAAAACCGATTATCGATGACACATTCACTATTTTTCCATGACGTTGCTTCATCATAAATTTTGCAGCTTTTTGTGTACAGATGAAGGTGCCTGTCAGATTTACGTTAAGAACTTTGTCCCAGTCATTCTTTTTCATACGAATAATCAGATTGTCCGCGGTAATACCTGCATTATTTACCAGAATATCTATTGAGCCGAATTGCTGATAGATATCTTTCATAAATCGTTCGACTTCTTCTTCAGAAGTAATATTACATTGAAAACCGGCGGCTTTCAAACCCTCGGAAGTAAATTCATGCACAGTTGCATCGATTTCCTCTTGAAGTATATCGGCTATCACGACCTGTGCACCTTGTTCAGAAAAGAGACGTGCAATGCTCTTCCCGATGCCACGAGCACTACCGGTAATGAGTGCAACTTTTCCATCAAATCGATTCACGCGTTCTTCCTAAATATTTTTGAATGCAGTAATAACTTTTTCTGCATCCTCGAGGGTGTTGATCGTGTATCTGTTTGTGTCTTTATTTATAGCTTTGATCATACCTGACACAACACGTCCTGGACCGAATTCAATAAAAGTATCGATACCATTTTCACACATATATTCAACTGATCTCACCCATTGAACTGGAGAAATAATTTGCTGTGCTAAATTGTCAATTATTTCAATTTTATGTTTTTCGGGTTGTGCCGCATAATTGGAAATAACTGGTATTATTGCATCTGAAAAATTGCATTTTTTCATTTCTTCGTTGAGCCACTCGAATGATTTATGAATAAGTGGTGAATGAAATGCACCGCCAACAACCAGTTCAACTACTCGTCTCGCACCGGCTTCGATACATTTATCCATCACTTCAGTTACCGCTTTGTTTTCTCCGCTGATCACAGTCTGAACAGGTGTGTTGAAGTTTGCTGCAACAACAACTCCAGTGCTGTTTTCACAGAAACCAATAATAATTTCTGCATCAAGCCCAAGGATAGCTGCCATTTTAAAAGGAACACCTCTGCTCGCTTCGATCATGAAACCGCCGCGCTTATGTACCAGATATAATGCATCGAGCCAGTCAAGTGAGCCAGATGTTACGAGTGCGGAAAATTCCCCTAAAGAGTGCCCGGCAGTAAAAGCAGGAACAATGTCAATGTGATCTTTGAAATAATTATAGGCAACCACACTATGAAGCAGAATTGCCGGCTGAGTATTGTGGGTTTTTTTTAACTCATCTTCAGGACCTTCAAACATTATATCTGTAAGATCATACCCTATCCGTTCGTTCGCTTCTTCAAAAAAATGTTTATATTCAGGAAGCTCGTAGAATTCTTTAGCCATTCCAACATACTGAGCCCCTTGACCGGGAAAAACAAAAGCAAAATTCTTCTTGATCATTAATACCTCAATAGCACGCTTCCCCATGTAAGTCCAGCTCCAAAAGCATCGAGAACAATAAGATCACCGCGACGAATACGTCCGTCATCTATTGCTTCTGCAAAGGCAAGTGGAATGCTGGCAGAGGATGTATTGCCATATTTTTCAATATTTATAATAACTTTCTGAGGAAGAAGACGGATTCGCTTTGCAGTGGCATCAATAATGCGTAGATTTGCCTGATGAGGAATGAGCCAATCAAGATCTTCGCCTGTGAATCCATTTCTTTCAAGTATCTTTACAGCCGCATCCCCCATGGATTTGACTGCTATCTTGAATATCTTATTTCCTTCCATATACAAAGTGTGCATATTTTTTTCAACAGTTTCTTTTGATGTAGGATTGCGAGAGCCACCACCCCTCATAATGAGTAGATCCCCATAGCGTCCATCGGAAGAAATATACGTATCGATGATTTCCGATATTTCGCCTTTATGTGCTTGAGTAATCAACGCAGCGCCGGCTCCGTCGCCAAAAAGTACGCATGTGTTTCTGTCAGTCCAATTCGTGATCTTTGTAAGTAATTCTACTCCAACTACAAGCGCATTCGTTGCTGCACCATTCTCTATAAACTGCTTTGCAATTGTAATTGCATAAATAAATCCAGTACATCCTGCGGAAATATCAAAAGCAGGACAATGAGGAATTCCAAGTTTGGTTTGTAATATGCACGCTGTAGATGGAAACGCATGATCAGGAGTTACGGTAGCAACAATTATAAGATCTATATCCCTTGTTCTTAGAGAAGATTTTTTAAAAAGTTTTTCACAAGCTTTGAGAACAATATCAGAAGCTGCAGTGTGCTCATCAGAGATTCTGCGTTCAACCATCCCCGTTCGTGTGCGAATCCATTCGTCAGAGGTGTCGACAATTTTCTCTAAATCCTTATTTGTAAGGACTTTATCAGGAGCAGCCATAGCAACCCCATCAATTTTAACTCTGATATCACTCACCTCTTTTCACCATTTTCTGCAGGTAGTATTCTTTAATGTGACTTAAAAACTTTGATTTTTTAGAAAAACTTGCAAATTTGATAGCATTGGAGATTGCTTTTGCGTTGGAGCGACCATGAGCGATGATTGAAATTTCATTTACACCAAGCAAGAACCCACCCCCATATTCGGAGTAATCCAATTTTTTCTTTAGATGTCTGTATGCAGGATAAGATAATATTGCACCGATCTTTGCAATCCAGTCGTCCTCGAATTCATGCTTGAGTATTTCGAAAAGAGAAAACGCTACACCTTCGACAGTTTTCAGCATAATATTTCCGATAAAACCATCTGAGATAATAACGTCTGCTGTTCCTTTGAGAATATCTTTACCCTCAATATTACCGATAAAATTTATGGATTTGAGATTCTGCAGTTTAGCATGTGCTTCAACAGTTACTTCATTTCCCTTTTTGCTCTCTTCGCCAATATTGATAAGAGCAACACGGGGTTGCTCTTTCTTTTGAAAGTATGCTGAGTAAATGCTTCCCATCTCTGCGAATTGCACAAGATTTTCTGAAGTACAGTCAACATTTGCGCCGACGTCCAGTAATATTTCCGGCTCTTTTATAGTTGGAAGAGAGATTGCAAGAGCTGGTCTTAGAACTCCCTTTATCCTTCCAAAATAAAGCAGGGATGCAGCCATAACCGCACCTGTAGAACCAGCACTTACCAGAGCATCAGCCCGACCTGCTTTAACGAGATTCAGCGCTTTTCTCAATGATGAATCTGCTTTTTTTCGAAGCTCTGCTACCGGTTTTTCAGAAGGGTCGATTACCTCAGCAGCATCAATAACTTTGATTGCTTGTTTGGGATAATAATATTTATCCAGAGCTTTGGTAAGAGTTTTTTCCTTCCCGACCAGGAAAATCTTGGAACAGCATTTATTATTGATCGCTGATACTGCTCCTTCGACTTCCGGGAATGGAGCTTTATCGCTTCCGAATGCATCAACTGCAATTCTCATAAAATTTATTCTGAAACGGTTATAACTTTTTTGCCTCTGTAAAATCCACAGTGAGGGCATGCGTAATGAGGACGCATGGTTTCTCCGCAATTGCTGCATTTAATCATCGGCTCTACAGTTGCTTTATAATGCGTTCTTCGTTTACGACCTTTGGACTTCGACCTTTTCTGCTTTGGCACTGCCATTGAATACCTCCGAGAATAATTATAAATATACTTATATAACTATCTTTAATTTTTAATTGAATAAACGAAATTTTCGGGCTGGAATTTTGTGTCAAGTTTAATAGAGTTTACTCGTTTGATGGTTCAGAGATTGAATGAAAATTAATCTTTTAAACAGAATTTTGATATTGAACACGTATAAAATAATGATGCATTTTGCTGCTGTTTTTTAACTTCTGGTTACCAAGCCCCAGCTTAGTATCCCATTACCTATTTCACCACATTCACATCCGCCTATAAGCTGGCTGATACGCCCCGATATGACTACGAGACAAGTAACCTCAGTGTAACAATGATAAAATTGTTGAGAGATCTGAATACGGATAACGAACAATTTTTAAATTTTCCCAAAAGCGTTGATAGAGAGGACGTTAGCAAAAATAGATAAGGTGCGTTCCCAAGCTGGGAACAGTGAAATAAATAAAAAAATTTCACGTCCTAAAGGCTTGGGAAAGAGTGGAAACGTTCTAATACAATCTAATATAAACACCCAGTTCAGGAAGCAATCTGAGCCCTTTTAAATTTTCATTGAGCCCTTGATCAAGGATTGGATATGTAACACTATAACCGATATTAAAACTTATCAATTCTAAATATGGAAGAGAAAAGTCAACTGCTGGAGCAATCCCCAAAAACCAATTTTTCTTATTGTTAGA
>MVCT01000057.1 GCA_002049945.1 Candidatus Cloacimonas sp. 4484_140 | reverse complement strand
CCGGCAGGAAGTCTTTATCAACCAGCTTAAATTCAACAAATGCGAGCGATTTAATTTCTTCTTCCTGTGGTTTCACAAATCTGTTTTCCACAACATCATAATTCTGCCAGACCGAATCTGCCATCACCATTATCGTGGAAGGATCGAGAGAAAGCAGTCCTGCTGAAGCTGAATCTTCTTCGATCTTATAGCGGGAATGTAATTCTTCGATGATTTGCGGAATAGCATCTAATGCAGAAATATCTTTCCATTTTGTGAGGTGTTTGGGAACGCGAACTTCAGGCAGCACTTCGTAAAATATACTCGGTGAAAGCAAGTTTTTCCATTTTGTATCCGACAACTCTTTATCTTTCAGTTCCATATAAAAATCAAATAGATTTTGCCATTGAGTAACTGATGCTTCCCAGAAAAATTTCACATCCACCGAACTTATCTTTTCCCAGAAATTTTCCGGGATATCCGGATTGATCACGATAAAATCAAGGAGAGGTTGTTTATTATTCCTGCAATTTTCAAAAATCTCCACGAAGTTGGAATCCGCTTTTGGAGCATATTCGGGTATGGGGGTGGATTGGAAATTCTTTATTCTTTCATTATATTTTTCTACGGTCAGTTTTTTCCTTTCCTTAAAGAATTCAGGTTCTTTCTCTCTTTCTGTTTTCACATCAGGAAACTGAAAAACAAAATCTTCACTTTCCAATGTTCGTTCTTTCAAAGTAAACCGGAATTCATTGGAAATAGTGCCATCATCAAAAGGAATTACTTTATAATCGAACAAACTATCTTTACGAGCGATTGCCAGGAAGCCGCCTTTCCCGATGGTTATCTCTTTGGTCCCGGTGCTGTCAGCTTTTATTCCCAGAAGAGTGCGCAGCATTGAGAAATTGAAAGCCATAATATTTATCACAGCTTTGGGAACAGGATTGCCAGCACTATCAACTACAGTGAACTTCACCTTTCTTGTATCCTGGTAAAACGAAGTTGAGTTTATATAATTATTCCTGGATGACCTTGAAACAACTTCTTCCGTGGTATCCGGGAAAGTGCTGCGAGCAAGAACGAGAAGAGCTTTATTCACCGCACTTGAAAACCAGGTGGAATTGAGATAATAATCCGGTTCAGCAGCTCCCACATAATACCAGTTTCCATATAAGAAGACTTCTGTCCAGGCGTGGTTATTGTCCATATGTCCCCACCACGGTGTCCAGGCAGGTCTGGCGGGAATTCCTATAGTTCTGCATGCAGAAATAAAAAATACCTGCATCTCACCGCATCTGCCGATATTACTTTTCTGCTGAATAGTTATCGGATTCTGGTTTCTGCCGGAAGTAGAAATAAACGTCATCCGCTCCCTGCACCACAGATTTACTTCTCTTACTCGCTCTTCTACATCAGGAAATTCCGTAACATAAGAAAGCAATCCTGCATCGGTAAAAACTTTTCGATATGGAGTTATCTGTTCGTGTGAAGCTGTTATCTTTGCAATGTATGAAAGAAAGAATTCGGGTGAATAATTATAATCTTCCATCTCGAGCAATTTTTTAAGTTCGATGTAATTTGAAAGTACATCTTCCGGGTTTGCATCCCACAGGATCGAGCTGCCTTCTGCTGAAATGAGATAAGCCATAATTCCATCGGGATATTTTTCTATGTAAAATTTGTAAATGTTTTGGATATCTTCCGGAAGAGGTTCGATATTTTTTAAAGCTTTAATAGTTAGTGTATCGATCAGTGTTTGGTCGATGGTAATATTTCCAAATAGTAATGAGGAAAATGAAATGATCAGGATAATAAGCAAGCCGATTTTTTTCATAGTTTTTATCTCCATAAAATAAATTGCATTCAATCGAATTTTGGAAAGAATAACGTCAAGGAAAATTGATAAGTGGCATAAAACTACCTAACTTCGTTAAAACTACGGCAAGGAAGGTGAAGGGCACGAAGAATCACGAAAACTTACTGATCTTAAAGTATTTCATAAGACACTGGATTTATAAGAGTATGCTGACGTAATCTTTCATAAGATGTCTCATTAACCGCTGGCTTGGGAACGAGTATTCGGTGTAAAGAAGTAAAACACGACACTAACCGTTTCAACGGTTTACCAAACTTGAATCGGAAGCCGTTTCCAGTGAAATAAAATAGAAATAACAACCGTTCCGTAACCTAAAGACGCACCCCAAATTTTTATTCTTTTCTTAAACACAACATTTAAAATTCCCAATAATAAACCGCGATATGCAATTTCCTCGGATATTCCCGGTATTGTTAGCTGGAATAAATGACTTTCCAAACTCGGTTTTCCTTTTGATACTGTGAACCATAAACTTACTATGTGTATAATTGAAATTATTCCGATAAAAATTAATACGGGTTTCAATGATCCCTTTTTTTGCTTGAAAGTAAAACCGAAATCAAATTTTTTATATTTTCTTAAAATAATAATGATAATTATAAAAACGATAGAAGCTAATATTTTCCCTGACCAATTCCACTCTTTTCCAATAATATCTCTTATCCCAAAAATCGCCATCGAAGTTGTTAGTATTTCATTGAGGAAAAAAAACAATACGAACAATAAAGTTAAAGGCACTTCTCTTTTTTCTTTGAAGAAAGCCGGAATACAGAAAACAAATCCGATGAAAGTTAATAATAATTTTGAATAAAAATATGCCATTATTTATCCATTAAATAAAATTAACTTAACGCTCTGATTAGACACCATTATTTTTAAAATCTTCAATGTCATCAACTTGATAAACTTTGATCCCGTGTTTTTCAAGTTCTTTTTCAATGTAATATTTGTGGTCAATTCCAATAGCAACCAATATTTTTTTGTTTGGATTTTCTTTAACTATTTTTAGGATATTATTAACAATGTGATTATTTCTTTCATTTTCAAATTCCGCAATAAATTTATATTTGGGATGTTGAGAAAAAATATGGTATTTAAATTCGTTTTTAGCTTTCCATAAATTTGTAGTGTATTGTGAATTTATATCTTCAAAGTCTTTGTTTTCAAAATATTCATCAAAAAGGGAGAACATTCCCCCAAGTAATTTAATTTCTGAAATAAGAGAAGTATCATTAAAAGCTTTTTGCTGTATTTCTTGCCATTTTTTTCCTTTCTCATTATCCCACCAATCAATACCATAAATTGGTGTTTTGTTTTCTTTTGCTAATGGTATCATGAACTTCTCAAAATCAAATGGTGTCCCTTTATAACTATCATCATCCACATACTTTTGTTGTGTCTCGATACAAAGAATGTCCGGCTTTAACTGTTTATAAATTTTTCCCATTCTCTCGTAAGTATAATATTTCGCTTTTTCATGTGACTGGTGAATTCCGCCCAAAACAAATACTCCGCCTGTTGATTGCTGTTTAAAACATGAACTAATTAGCATAGATAACCCACCTGCTAAAATAATTATCAAATAAAATTTAGTTTTTATATGTTTCGTTTTTTCTCTTTTGATGATGTATAACAATTGTTTATATTTCCCATTTATGATTATTCTGTTTTTATTCATAAAAGTCATCTACCGGATTCCTTATCTTATCAATTGCCTTTATAGAAACATGAGTATAAATCTCTGTTGCCTGCCCCGTAGTTTTGAAAAAACGTATCGGGGTTTTGCTACTGCTATACCCCAGCAATTCTTGAATATATCTTAAATCAGTTCCTTGTTCAAGTAAATGAGTCGCGAAATTATGTCTTAACATATGTGGAGTTACGTTTTATTGATTCCTGCCCTACGAGCTGCATTTTTAAAATATTTGCAATAAATATATTGCGTATTCTTACTATACCTTTTATGGATTAGCATATTTTTGTATTCAGTTAGTATTTTATGCATTGCCGATTCTTTTTTGTAGTTAATACATATATCGTTTATTCAAATTTGATCTTTTAACTGAAATCATAGTATATGCCATAAGTTAATTTCTCCAGCACAATTTATTTTTTATTTTGCAAATATTTAGTTTCACTGTCAATTATTTTCTCGTTTAATTTTGTGTCTTTCTCAAAAGAAAAATGTTAAGAAACCATGTGATTTTGATATTAAAAATACCACATTTTCTTGACACGAAAACTGCCTTTTTTCTTGAAAGAATAAATAAACCAATCCTTCGGAGGTAAAATGGATTTTCAGAAATCAAAATGTTTAGTTGATTCGGTTAAAACCAAGCCCAAAAACGGGTTTTTTCTTTTAGTAAATATGAAACTACGATCTTTTGCTCATAATGAGTTATTTAAAATTCACTTTAATCAGGAGGTAACATGTCTAATGTAGATAAAAAAACTTATAATGATATTTGTAAAACATGGAAGTGGAAAATACCAGAATATTATAATTTTGCTTTTGATGTCGTAGATAAATGGGCGGAGACTGATAAAACGAAATTGGCTCTTGTTTCAATTTTGTCGGATGGCGAATCCGCTAGATTCGATACTTTTTATGAGCTAATGGTGCAGTCAAACAAAATGGCAAATCTCCTGTTGGAACTTGGTTTTAAGAAGGGAGATAAAATTCTATTTATTTCTGATTCTGTTCCTGAATGGTACTACTGCATGCTTGGTATGTTCAAACTTGGTATTGTTCCAATGCCTGGGACTGCTCTTCTTACCACCAAAGATATTGAATACAGACTGGAACGCTCTGATGCTGTCGGAGTTATTACAAATTCTAATCATACTGCATCAGTTGAGGAAGCATTAAAAAAATGCACTAATATAAGACATAAAATCCTTATGGATGGCTCAAAGTCAGGTTGGGTCGATCTCGTTGCAAAAATGAAAGAGATGCCAATCTCGCTTGATAAAGATAAAGTTACCAATACTAAAAGTTCAGATCCATTAATGATTTATTTTACTTCAGGTACTACAGGCCACCCTAAAATGGTGCTTCACACACACGCTTATCCTCTTGGACACGAAGTAACGGCTAGATTCTGTCAAAATTTGAAACCAACTGATTTACACTGGACTGTCTCTGATCCAGGTTGGGCTAAATGTGCATGGGGAAAATTGTTTGGGCAAATGATAGTTGGCGCAGCTATTATCCAGTGGGACAATCCCGGAAGATTTAACGCTGATGGACTGCTGGGTCTGATGGAAAGATACGGTGTGACAACTTTTTGTGCACCGCCAACTGTCTATAGAATGCTGATCCAGACCGATCTCAGTAAATATAAATTAAAACTAAGGCATTGCCTGGCAGCAGGAGAACCTTTGAATCCAGAAGTTATTAGAGTTTGGAAGGATAACTTTAACCTTGATATCTATGACTTTTTCGGTCAGACTGAAACGGTTGCCCTTCTTTCTAACTTCACTTTTATCCCTTTGAGGTTTGGCTCGGTTGGTTTGCCTACTCCAGGTCATGACGTAAGAGTTATTAATGAAAATCTTGAGGAATGTCCTCCAAACGAAGAAGGTCAAATTGCCTTGTATCTTGACAAAAATAAACCCAAACCCCCAGGGCTTATGAAAGAATACTGGAAAGATCCTGATATCATGGCAATGGCATTTCAGGGCGATTATTATCTTACCGGCGACAAGGCTTATCGTGATGAAGATGGATATTTCTGGTTTGTCGGACGAGATGACGATGTTATTAAATCTTCCGGATATAGAATCGGTCCTTTTGAAGTTGAATCGGTTCTGATTGAACATCCAGCCGTTGCTGAATCTGCTGTTGTTGGTGTTAATGACCCGGATGGTATTCGAGGAATCCTTGTTAAAGCTTTTATTGTACTGGCAAAAGGATATACTCCCTCTGAAGAATTGACAAAAGAGATTCAGGATTTTGTCAAATCAAAGACCGCTCCATATAAATACCCGCGAATCATAGAATATAATGATAGTTTGCCTAAAACCGTTTCCGGTAAACTTCTGAGAAGGGAATTGAGAAAACGAGGATAAATTATTTGTCATTACGAGTCTGATGCTGAATGCTATCAGATTCGTGATGGCATCTTTAAGGAGAATCAATATGAATAAAATGCCGCTCAATGATACATTGGGACAACTGATTGAAAGAATTTCCAAAGAATTTCCGGATAACGAAGCCCTGGTATATCCTGATCAAAATATTCGACTTACATATAAGCAATTCAACGATGAAGTCGATAGAGTTGCTAAATCCCTTTTGGCAATGAATATCAAAAAAGGAGATCACGTATCAATTTGGTCAACTAATGTCCCTGAATGGGCAGTCTTAATGTTCTCACTCGCTAAAATTGGTGCTGTTCTTGTTACTGTTAATACTAATTATAAATCACATGAGCTTGAATATTTATTAAAACAATCAGATTCTAAAGCCATTTTCTTGATAGATAAATTCAAAACTAGCGAATATTTTAACATGTTAAAAAAGGTTTTAGATGATGCAATATGGCTCGGTAGTGGGAAGCTTGAATCAAAAAAAATTCCAATGCTCAAAAACGTTGTTTTATTTGACGGACCAACAAGCGAACATGCCTTGAGCTACAAAGATTTCAGAGAAATGTGCAAAGACATCTCGGATGCTGAGCTGGATGAAATTAAAAAAACGCTAAAAGAAGATGACGTTGTCAATATGCAATATACTTCAGGCACTACAGGATTTCCGAAGGGCGTTATGCTGACGCATCATAATATTGCAAATAATGGTTACCTTATCGGTGAACAGATGAAGCTTTCTGAAAAAGACCGTATGTGCATTCCCGTCCCGTTCTTCCACTGTTTCGGCTGCGTGCTGGGAATACTTGCAGCTGTTACACATGGTACCACCATGCTGCCGTTAGTTACGTTTGATGCTGAGGAAGTACTTAAACTTGTTAGTGATGAAAAATGTACTGTTCTGCATGGTGTGCCTACGATGTTTATTGCCGAGCTTGGTGTCGAAAATAGGCATAAATATGACACAAAATCAGAATGGGCAATAAGGAACGGCTGGCTGCATTCCGGCGATCTCGGTGTTGTGGATGAAGATGGATATCTTAAAATTACAGGCCGTATAAAGGATATGATCATACGCGGCGGTGAGAATGTTTATCCTCGCGAGATCGAAGAGTTTCTTTATACACATCCAAAGATCAGCGATGTCCAGGTTATAGGAGTGCCTGATCAAAAATATGGCGAACAGATTTTAGCAGCAATCAAGCTGAAAGATGGTGAAACAGCAACACCGGACGAGTTTAAAGATTTCTGCATGCAAAACATTGCACGTCACAAACAGCCCTATTACGTTGTATTCGTTGATAATTATCCGATGACCGCATCGGGAAAAATCCAAAAATTCAAACTTCGCGATGAAATGGTTAAGAAACTAAATCTTGAGAAATTAGAAGGTCTTAATAATACTGCAGAATAATATTCATTTTCTTGACACGATTATTTCTTCTTTTTTTTCGCAAAAAAAATATCATGGAGAAAAATGGCGATACAAAAATTATCGAAATTGATCGAACTTGCACAAAAAATACCCAAGAAAAAAGTCGTAGTCGCCTATGCTCAGGACGAAACAACCATCCTGGCAACCAAGCGTGCGATAGATTTGGAATTTGCAGAATTCACCCTGGTCGGTGATAAAAAAGTGATAAAAAAAATCTGTGCAGATCACGATATCGATTCCAGCATCTTCACCATCGTGCATGAACCGGATGAAATGGAGGCCGGTCACACGACGATGCAGCTTTTAAGTGAAGGTGATGGTGATGTTATGATGAAGGGATTGATCTCGTCAGATAAATTTCTGAAGTGCATGCTGGATAGGGAATATGGACTGATGATCCCGGATGCCACACTCACTTCAGTTTCCATCGCAGAAATTCCGAACTACCACAAACTGCTCATCTTCGCAGATGCCGCTTTTATACCCCGCCCCAATATCGATCAAAAAATTGCCATGACCAATTACGTTATCGAAACCGCCCGTAAAATCGGTGTGAAACGACCCAAGGTTTCTGTCATTTCCTTCTCGGAAAAACTCAATCCCAAAATTCCTACCGCTATCGATGCCGCTTTTATATCCAAGATGGCAGATCGCCAGCAGATTAAAAATGCCGATGTGGATGGCCCGCTTTCCATCGACCTTTCAATCGATCCGGAAAGTTTGCGGTACAAAGGTGTTTCCAGCTGTGTACAGGGAAATGCTGATTGTTTGGTTTTCCCATTCCTGGAAGCGGCAAACGTTTTTTATAAATCACTCACCCATTTTGCTCATGCGCAGATGGCTACAGCGATCGTGGGAACTAAAATTCCTACTACACTTTCATCCCGCAGCGACTCGATGAGCAATAAGTTGTATTCTATTGCCTTTGCCTGCCTTAGAGCAGATGCCGAGTTAATGAATAATATTGAAATAGAGAAAATTCGATGAGAATCGCACTGGCTTCCGACCACGCAGGCTATAAATTGAAGCAAGAGTTGATATCCTATCTTAGCGATTTCGAGGTGGTTGATTTCGGAACAGACTCTCCTCAATCAATGGATTACCCGGATATCGGTTTTGCCGCAGCAGAAGCAGTAGCAAAAGGGGAATGCGATTGTGGAATTGCTATTTGCGGATCAGGCATTGGTATGAGCATCGTTACAAATAAAGTAAAGGGCATTAGAGCAGCACTTTGCACATCAGAAATCATTGCAAAACTATCCCGTCAGCATAATGATGCGAACATGCTCGTGCTTCCCGGAAGGTTCTTGTCTTTTGAAGAAGCGAAAAAAATAGTTGACACGTGGTTGCAAACAAAATTTGATGGTGGTCGTCACAAAAGACGCATAAATAAAATAAAAAAATACGAGGAACGC
Source organism: Candidatus Cloacimonas sp. 4484_140 (assembly GCA_002049945.1). Taxonomy (GTDB): domain Bacteria; phylum Cloacimonadota; class Cloacimonadia; order JGIOTU-2; family JGIOTU-2; genus Celaenobacter. The sequence goes on along the minus strand of MVCT01000057.1, from coordinate 5,279 downwards.
CGATAAGTTCTTAGTAATTCTCTAATTTGTAAATACATAATTTAAACACGATAAACCATTTTCTTAAATCATTATAACGGAGGAATAATGTTAAGTTATGATAAAATAAAAAAAGTTGATCCTGAAATTTATGAAGCAATAATGAATGAAGTCGAAAGACAGTATCATAATCTGGAACTGATCGCTTCTGAAAATATTGTATCTGAAGCAGTTATGGAAGCTGCCGGCTCTGTCCTGACGAATAAATATGCAGAAGGATATCCTTACAGATACAGCCGTAAAACTGGCGAGTTGTTATACAGATTGTATGGAAGGTATTATGGTGGGTGCGAATTTGTTGATGATGTAGAGCGTCTCGCAATTGAAAGAGCTAAAGAACTTTTTGGCGCCCAGCATGCAAACGTGCAGCCACACTCGGGTTCTCAGGCAAATATGGCTGCCTATTTTACGCTTATAAAACCAGGAGATACGATCCTGAGTTTGGAGCTTACACACGGCGGGCATCTTACTCATGGGCATCCGCTTAGTTTCTCAGGCAATCTTTTCAATATTGTGCCTTACGGAGTGAATAAAGATACCGAGCAATTTGATTATGAAGAGATCCGCGAAAAAGCCCTTGAGTGCAAACCGGATATGATCCTGACCGGTGCAAGTGCTTATCCTCGATCAATTGATTTCAAAAAGTTCAGAGAGATAGCTGATGAAGTCGGAGCAACTCTTGTCGTGGATATGGCTCACATTGCCGGTTTGATAGCAACAGGTCTTCATGCCAATCCAGTTCCTTATGCAGATATCGTTACAACTACCACACACAAAACCCTTCGAGGTCCAAGGGGCGGTATGATACTCTGTAAAGAAAAATATGCGCAGGAACTCGATAAATGGGTGTTTCCCGGCATTCAAGGCGGACCTTTGGAACATATTATTGCTGCGAAAGCAGTCGCATTCAAAGAAGCATTAACCGATGATTTCATTGTTTATCAAAAGCAAATTCTTGCAAATGCCCAAGCTCTTGCAAAAGGTCTTATGAATAGGGGATTCAACCTGGTCTCTCGAGGTACTGATACTCACCTTATGCTCCTAAATCTCGGTTCTGAGGAAGAGGGTGGACCATCAGGCAAAAAGATGGAAAGTTCCTTGGATCTCGCAGGCATTACGGCGAATAAGAATACTGTTCCTTTTGATACACGTCCTCCATTTGTTGCATCAGGAATTCGTCTCGGAACACCTGTAGTAACTACGAGAGGAATGAAAGAAATTGAGATGGATATAGTGGCAGACTTCATCAGAAAAGTTTATGATAACTATGACAATGAAGAGCAATTAGCAAAAATTAAAGAAGATGTACAGGCACTCTGTGCACAATTCCAGATCTTTGAGGAATTGAGAAAATAAAGAAGGTTTCTATGAATACTTTCAGACACGGTGATACTATTACCGAATTGCTGGATACTGATAAAGATGCATTAAGAAAGATGTATCTGAACGAAATTACTCTTCAATATAAAAAATGGAAGGCAGCTAATCTTGAGATAACTTCGAACAGTCGTGAGGATCTGAGAAAGAAGATACATCTGTATTCGGAATATCGCAATTTTCTGTTCACTAGAAAATTCAGAGAAGAGAATACTTTTCTCAAGCAAAGGAAATTGTTCGAAACTGCTTTTTCAGAATTTATATACTATGTTATGAAAGACTTGAAGATAATTGAAGAACTGGATCTTCATTACGGTCGTGCTGATGTTCCTTTGAATTTGAAATTCGAGTACGATAAACTGGAAAATATAAAAAAAGAGAGATTACTTTCTTTTTCAAATCAGAAAATGCGGATGGTAGTTGGAAAAAATTTGCAGATAAAATATCGCATTCTTGGAAGAAAAAGTTATATAGAACTTGAAATGATGCTTCCCATTATTATCGTAGAAACTGCCATGGTACTTGATGATTGGTTTGTTCTTTCTTACCAGAATCAGGTTAGAAGATTGAAATCTCTTTATCCTAAATGCCTGAGCTTTATTATTTGTGAAGTTGTGCATAACGACTTTCGGGTGGATGTTTCAAGTTCCAATATAGATGGTATTTACATATTGCAACAGCAGACAACACGCATGAAAAGAAGAAATATTTCCTGCGACGTGCTCGAGGCATTTCTTCACAAGATTCAAACTCATCTGTACCAGCAGCGTGAGGATATTCTCAAGAAAATAAGAAAAGGTGTATTAGCCGATTAATCGAAACTATATGGAGTCATAATGAATATACAAGAGATCAATCAAAAAGTTATTGAGAAAACAGAATTTATTCAGTCCATTTTCAATGAGATAGGAAAGGTAATTGTTGGGCAGGAATACATGATACAACGGCTACTGATCGGGCTATTTGCAGACGGGCATGTACTGCTCGAAGGTGTTCCTGGACTTGCAAAGACACTTGCTGTGAGTACACTTGCAGATGTGATAAGTGTTGATTTCAATCGAATTCAATTCACTCCCGATCTTCTTCCTGCGGACCTTATCGGAACGCTTATCTTTAATCAGAAAGAGGGTACATTCACACCGAAAAAAGGTCCCATTTTTTCGAATATCATTCTTGCTGATGAAATAAACCGAGCTCCTGCAAAGGTGCAAAGTGCACTTCTGGAAGCTATGCAGGAACGCCAGGTAACAATAGGGGAAAAATCCTATGAACTGGAAGAGCCATTCCTCGTTCTTGCCACGCAGAATCCTATTGAGCAGGAAGGAACTTATCCTTTGCCGGAAGCACAAGTAGATAGGTTTATGCTGAAATTGAAGGTAACCTATCCTAAAAAGGAAGAGGAGCGCGAGATCATCAACAGAATGTCCGACAATAAGCCGATCAAGGTCAAAAAGATTATCAAGCCAAAAGATGTACTTAATACACGGGCATTAGTGAATGATATCTATGTTGATGAGAAGATCAAAGAATACGTGTTGAATATTGTGTTTGCAACACGTTCTCCCGAAGAGTACGGGCTGAAAGACATCAGCGAATTCATAGAATACGGCGCATCACCACGCGCTTCGATCTATCTTGTGCGTGCAGCAAAAGCAAATGCAATGCTTGATCAGCGTGGTTATGTCTCACCTGAAGATATTAAAGAGATCGGCAAAGACGTGCTGCGTCATCGTATTATCCTTACTTACGAAGCTGAAGCTGAAAATGTAACCTCCGAAGATATTGTTGATAGAATCTTTGATGAGATTGAAATTCCATAATCCTAAAGTTCGCAGTATATGATCCCAAAAGAGATTCTACAGCAGATAAAACGCATCGAAATATCTACGAGAAGCATTGTCAATGACATGTTTTCGGGTGAGTATCACAGCGTATTCAAAGGACAGGGACTCGAGTTTTCCGAGGTGCGGGCATACCAGCCGGGAGATAATGTAAAGCTCATTGACTGGAATGTGTCTGCACGAATGGGACATCCATATATAAAGAAATTCGAGGAAACCCGCGAACTGACTGTTATGCTTATGATAGATGTGAGCAGGTCTGGCTCCTTTGGCACATTCCACAAACTGAAAAGGGAAATCGCTGCGGAAGTAGGCGCTATTCTTGCATTTTCAGCAACAAAAAATAATGATAAAGTTGGATTGCTCCTCTTCTCCGATGAAGTTGAAAAATACATCCTTCCAAAAAAGGGAAAGAACTCAGTCTTGAGAATTGTTCGTGAAATATTGTATTACAAGCCGGTTCATCAGAAAACAAGCTTGGAAAATGCGCTCGAATATTACTATAAAATGTCCAAGAAACGCAGTATTATTTTTCTCATTTCAGATTTTTTCGATACAGATTATCAAAAGACCTTGCAGATAGTTGCACAAAAGCATGACGTGGTTGCTATCCGCATTCTTGATCCGAAGGAATACACCCTTCCTGAAGTGGGATTCATCACTTTCCAGGATGCAGAAACAGGCAAAGAAGTGATCATTAACGCAAATGACACTCAGCTTCGAAAGAGATACGAAGAGCATATTGATCAAACCATCCAGTCCTTCCCGCAACTTCTTAAAAAGCTAAAGATCGACCTGATAGACATCCGGACAGATACGGATTATATTGAAGATATTGTGAAATTTTTCAAAGCGAGAGCAAAAAGGTATCGATGAAGAAAATAGCAGTACTTGTTGGATTAGCGCTCTTGTTAAATAGTTTTGCCTTTGGTTTTACTGTCTATACAAAAATTGATACCATAAAAACCGATCTTGAAAACCTTCAGGTAGGGGATAGGATTTATTTTGATGTGTCCGTTACCCATGAAAAGGAAAGCAGTGTTCATTATGTTCAACAGAAACCTTCAGAGATATTTGTGATCCTCTCGTACTCAACTGATATTAAGCCGATTGATGATGGATCAAAAACTGATTTCCGCTTCACGTCGGCATTTTTCGACACAGGCATGCAAACTATACCTCCACAGGAATTTGTCATTGCATCATCTGAGGACTCTGTGGGCGTGTATTCCGATTCAATTCAAGTGATGGTTCACTCGATTTTACCTGCAGACAGCGTTGCATTGAAAGATATTAAACCACCTGTTTCACTTTATCTTGGTTTCTGGGATATTGCACTTCCGCTATTAATTATTACGATAATAATTTTTGTCATAATCCTTATCACACGAAGCAAAAAGGGATTAGCGCTTATTCCAGAAAAGAAAAAGAAAATTCTTCCAGCCCATGTGATCGCTCTGAAAAAGATCGAGCAGTTAAAGTTGCAGGATTACATTAAAAAAGGGGATATAAAACGCTACTATGTTGAGGTTTCGTGGATATGCAGAGAGTATCTTGAAAATAGGTATCATAAACCCTTCCTTGAGATGACTGGCTTTGAGATACGGCAGGCGTTAAAAGATATGAATGCTGAAAAACGAGTTGAAACCAATACAATTCTTCAGGAATGTGACAGGGTGAAGTTCGCAAAATATATTCCTCCAATTAAAGATGCAGAGCAAATTCTGAATGAGCTTATAGATGTTATTTATATGACAAAAGAGCAAGAGATCGAAGAGGAAAAAAATGAGGATTGAATTTCTTAAACCTGCCTTTTTCTGGCTGCTGCTTCTGATACCTCTTCTGGTAATTTATGAAATTTTTATTAAAAGTAGGAAGAAACCGACTGTTCTCTATTCGAACATACAGCTTTTAAATCCTTTCGTCTCAAGCAGAACGCATATACTCTATTATCTCCGATACATTTTTCATCTTTTAATATTTATTGCCTGTGTGATTGCACTTACCAGACCTGTCTTTCCG